>NZ_JBGWAB010000118.1:0-26228 GCF_041862025.1 Streptomyces sp. AB3(2024) | reverse complement strand
CCGCTGCCGCCCCGGCCGCCCGTCCGGGCACGGCGACGCCCCCGGTGCAGCGCTCCACGCCCCGCCCGCCCGCACCTGCCGGCTCACCGGTGCCCGTCGTCCGCCACGACTCCGCGGCCGTGCCCCCGTCGGCCCCGGGCCGTACGGAGCATGAGCACGGCCCCGTCGGCCCGGGCCCCGCGCCGGGGCGCCGGACCCCGGTCACGGCCCTCCGCCCCCGTACCCCCGCCCTGCCCGGCTCCACGCCCGTGGGCCCGGTGCAGCGCAGTGCCGCGCCTCCCCGTGCGGGGCTCGGTGCGCCCCTGTCCCCCTCTGCGCACCCCGCTCCCCCGCCCGAGGCCGTGTTACCGGCGTCCCCGGCGCCCCGCCGCGCCCCGGGCCCGGCTACCGGCCGCGCATCCGACTCCCCGCGCCCCTCCACGCCCGTGCCGGCAGCCGCGCAGCGGTTGCTTCCACCCGGTAGTCCGTCCACGGGTACGCCCGCCCGTACCGCGCCGGTCGCCCCGCCGGAGCACCACGGGCCCCGGGCCGGTGCTTACGCTCCCCCACCGGTCCAGCGCGCCCTGGCACCGACCACACCGGCCCCACCCTCCGCGGCCCTCCCCCCGACGCCGCCCCCACCGGCCCCTCCCCGTAGGGACGGTGCGGTCCCCGTCCAACGGACCTTCCCCGTCCAGGGCGTTCCCCTGCGCCGGCCCACCGTGCCCGGCGCCGGCGCCATGGCTCGCGGTCCGCTCCCCGTGGCTCCGCTGAGTCCGCCGCCCGCGGCCGCGCCCCTGGCGTTGCCCCCGGTCCCGGCGGCCGGGGTTCGGTCCGTGGGGTCGGCCCCGCCCGGCCCCACGGTCCAGCGCTTCCCCTCCTTCGGCTCCGGCCGGTCCCTCGGCGCACTCGCGGCCGCCGCGTCGGCCACCGTGGCCTCGACGCTGGGGCAATTCCGGCCGTCCTCGCAGCAGGCGCCGCCGGCCGGACCGCCGCCGCCCTACGAGCCGCCCGCCGGACCGCCGCCACCGTACGAGCCGCCTGCCGCGCACGGCGCGCCCCCGCCCGAGTACACCGCCGTCCCCGCCGGAGCGTTCGATCCGCGCGAGCTGACCGAGTTCCAGCTGGACGAGCTGGTGCACCGGATCATCGACCGGGTCACCCGCCTCGTGCGCACCGAACTGCGCATGGACCGCGAGCGGATCGGCAGACTCCGCGATCCGCGCGCCTGACGGCCCCGCCCGGACCTCCCGGTCCCGCGCCGGCCGCCTGCGACCGGTCACCACGCACACCGCACCGCCGCCCCCTCGCACCGACAGAAAGGCCCACCTCGGATGCCCCGCCAGGACCCCGGGTCCACCATCTGGTTCACCCTCACCATCGACGGCGAGAGCCTCGGGCACTTCAACGGGTGCGAGGGGCTGTCGTCCCAGGTGGAGATCGAGCAACGTCAGGAGGGCGGCAACAACGGCTTCGTGTGGCACCTGCCCACCCGGGTCACGTTCTCCACCATCCGGCTCACCCGGCCGCTCACGCCGGACACCGCGAAGGTCGCCAAGTGGATCTCATCGGTGCAGACCGGGATCAAGCGGCCCACCGCCCAGATCGCGGCGCTCCGCGCCGACGGGTCGCTGGTGGCCCGCTGGGGGCTCATCGACGTCCTGCCCGTGAGCTGGCAGGGCCCCACCCTCGACCCCGCGAGCTCCTCCGTGGCCACGGAGGTCCTGGAGATCGCCCACCACGGGTTCACGGACTGACGGCGCGAGAGACGCGACGGAGCGGAGAGGAGGCACACCCATGGCCACGAGCAGCAGGGGCGCCGGCAAGAGCCTGGTGCGCGCGACCCTGGCGATCCACGAGCCCCCGGTCGGGACGAGCACGACGCCCGGGGCACTGATGCGGACGTTCGGCTTCGAGTTCAATCCGGCGCAGCTGTCGCTGAGTCAGCGCGCGCAGTGGAAGGCCACCCCGACGATGGCCGTGCGCGACGGCTCCAAGCCGGAGTTCATGGGCGCCGATCCGCGTGAGATGACCCTGGAGATCTTCCTGGACACGTCGGCCGCGCCGACCGCCAACACGGTGCTGAAGAAGGTCGAATCGCTGCTGGACTGCTGCGAGGTGACGGCGAAGAGCATCGCCGCCGACCAGCCGTCGCCGCCATGGGTGGTGTTCGAGTGGGGGTCGTTCTCCACGGCCCGGTTCGTCGCCTACGTGGGCTCGGTCGAGGCCTCGTACAGCCTCTTCGGCACCACGGGCGTGCCCATCCGTGCCACCTGTCAGGTGCACCTGGTGGAGATCCCGGGGAAGACCAAGGGCCAGAACCCGACCTCGGGCGCGCTCACCGCCCAGCGCGTGCACCGGGTCGTGGCCGGCGACTCGCTGCAGTCGCTGGCGTGGCGGGAGTACGGCACGGCCACCGTCTGGCGGGCGATCGCCGAGGTCAACGGCATCGACGACCCGTCCCGGCTGGCGACCGGCACCGAACTGGTGCTTCCGGCGCCCGAGGAGGTGACGCGCTGATGGTGCGTCCCGCGTTCTCCAGCATCATGCAGGTGCGGATAGGGTCCGCCAAGCTCCCGGACGACATCGCCCCGCTGCTCGTGGAGGGCTGGGTCGACCAGGGCGTGGGCGTGCCCGCCGCGTTCCGGCTGACCTTCCGCGATCCGTACCGCCTGGTCCTCGGCAAGCTCGACGTCACCTTCGGCACGCGGGTGGTCCTCACGCCGATCGCCGACGGCCAGGGTGGCGGCAAGCCCTTGCTGACCGGCGAGGTCACCGCGTTGGAGGCCGACTACGACGGCACCGGAAGCTTCACCGTGATCCGCGGCTACGACTTCGGGCACCGGATGATGCGCCGGCGCCGTGTCGTCGCCTACCGCAACCAGAAGGCCTCCGACATCGCCCGCGAGCTCGCCGCCCTGGACGGCGTACCGATCGGCCGGATCCAGTCGACGAAGGGCACATACGGCTTCGTCAGCCAGTCCAACGTCACCGACTGGGACTTCCTCTCCCGGCTCGCCGACGAGAACAACATGGTGATGTCCCTGGACGCCCGGGGCAGGTTCCGGTTCGTCACGCCGACCCCGTCGGCCGGCGGGCCGTCCCCGCGGACCGACGGCGACGAGAGCCCCTTCGTCCTCCAGGCCGGTCACGACATCCTCCGGCTGCGGGCGGCGGTCACCGCCGCCGACCAGGTCGGCACGGTCGAGTCGCGCGGCTGGAACGTCACGACCAAGAAGAGGATCGTCGAGACGGCCCCGGCCACCACCGACCCGGGCATCTCCATCGGCCTCACTCCGGGCCAGGCGGCCGGGAAGTTCGCGTCGGGGCGGCTGGTCGAGACCGCCACGCCGTACGACCGGCAGGACGAGGTCCAGTACGCCGCCCAAGCCCTCGCCGCCGACGTCACCTCGTCGTTCGCGGAGCTGGAGGTCGCCGTGTACGGCAATCCCGAGCTGCGGCCGGGCGTGCCCGTGGCCCTGGGCGACGTGGGCAGGCCCTTCGAGGGCAAGTACACCGTCACCTCCGTGCGGCACGTCTTCGGCGACGGCAGGCACTACGAGTCCTGGATCACGGTGAGCGGCCGCCAGTGGCGCTCCCTGTTCGGGCTGGCGTCGGGCGGGGGCGGTGCGGACGCCACGAGCGCGGCCCGGCTGCCCGGCGTCGCGAACGCCATCGTCACCGACGTGCAGGACCCGCTGAAGCAGGGGCGGGTCAAGCTCCAGTTCCCGTGGCTGGACAACACGTACGTGAGCGACTGGGCCCGCAGCGTGCAGTCCGGCGGGGTGGGCGGCGGTGGCGTCTTCCCGATGGACGTCGGGGACGAGGTGCTGGTCGCCTTCGACCGGGGCGCGCTGGACCACCCGTTCGTGATCGGCGGTCTCTACAACGGCCGGGACCTGCCGACCCGGGTCGACGACGTTCCCCTGCACGACGGGCTGAAGCGGAAGGCCGCCCGGCACACCCTGTCCGACCGGCAGGGCAACCGCGTCGACCTGCTCAGCCAGCGGACCGGCAGGCGCAAGCAGGGCGTTCGCATCGCCAGCGGTGACGACCGGCTGACCATCAACCTCGACCGCACCGAGACGGAGATCACCGTCGACAGCAAGGGGTCGGTGACCATCAAGGGCGGTCGCTCGGTTTCCATCGAGGCCGGGACCGACCTGACGCTCAGCGCCGGCCGGTCGCTCACCATCAAGAGCGGCGGCCTCCTCGACATCCAGGGCCGCGGCCTCGTCAACCTCAAGTCCCTCGCGGGCGCCGTCAGCATCGACGCGCTGGGCGCACTCAGCCTCAAGGCCGTCGGCGCGACCATGATCACCTCCGGTGGCACGTTCCAGGTCAACACCATCGCCGCCGTCGGCATCCGCGCCGTCCGGCTCGACCTCCAGGGCGGCTTCTTCGTCAACAACATCAAGTACCCGTTCGGATGAAGAAAAGGCAGGTGGCCCCCTGATGGCCGAACAGTTCGTCGGCTCCGGCTGGGCCTTCCCGATGCGCATCGGACCCACCGGGGGCATCGCGCTGGTCAGCGGCGAGCGCGAGATCGAGGAGGCCATCCGGCTCGTCCTGGCCACCGCCCCGGGCGAGCGGCCGATGCGCCCGGAGTTCGGCTGCGCGATCCACGACCTCGTCTTCGCGCCGGTCAACGAGCAGACCGCGGGACGCATCCAGCACGAGGTGCACGTGGGCCTGGACCGCTGGGAACCCCGGATCGAGGTGCACGACGTGGAGGTCTCCGCCGGCGCGGACCAGGGCGTCCTGTTCATCGACGTCCGGTACTCCATCCGCGGGACCAACAACCCGCGCAGCCTCGTCTTCCCCTTCTACGTCATCCCCAGCCACGACGAGCCGGGCGCGCCGGGCTCCTCGGAAAGCGACCTCTGATGTCCCTGCCCTCCCCCAACCTCGACGACCGGCGTTTCCAGCAGTTCGTCGACGACGCCAAGCGCTACATCCAGCAGCGCGCACCGGAGTGGACCGACCACAACGTCTCCGACCCCGGCATCACGCTCGTCGAGACGGTCGCGCACATGGCGGACCAGATCGTCTACCGCCTCAACCGCGTCCCGGAGAAGAACCACCTCGCCTTCCTCGACCTGGTGGGCATCACCCTCTTCCCGCCCTCCGCCGCGCGCACGGACGTCACCTTCTGGCTGTCCGCGCCGCAGGAGGACGTGATCCTGGTCCCGGCGGGCGCCGAGGTCGCGACGCTGCGCACCGAGCGGGAGGAGGCCGTCGTCTTCGCCACCGAGCGCGACCTGGCCGTCGTCCCGTGCGAGCTGTCCCACGTGGTGGTGCAGCACCGGGGGCAGCCCGTCGCGGACCGTACGACGGACCTCGCCGAGGGCAAGGACGTGCTGTGCTTCGCCGAGGCCCCGGCCCCCGGCGACTGCATGCTCATCGGTCTGACCGCGGCCGCACCGCACTGCGCGCTCGCACTGGAGCTCGACAGCCGCGTCGACGGCGTCGGTGTCGATCCGCGCCAGCCCCCGCTCGTGTGGGAGGCGTGGACCGAGGACGGCTGGCAGCCCTGCGAGGTGGACCGGGACGGCACGGGCGGTCTCAACCGGCCCGGCGACGTCGTCCTGCACCTGCCCAGTGGTCATGTGCTCTCGCGGGGCGGCGGGCACGAGGCGGGCTGGGTCCGCTGCCGGGTCACCGATCCGCTGCCGGGCCAGCCCTTCTACACCACCTCGCCGAGCATCCGTTCCGTCGAGGCCTACACGATCGGCGGCACCACGCGGGCCGTGCACGCGCAGACCGTCCACGACGAGGCCCTGGGCGAGGCCACCGGACTGCCCGGCCAGCGACTGCGGCTGGCCCAATCCCCGGTCGTCGCCGACGACCCGCCGCTCCTCCTGCAGACCGCCGCCGACGACGGCTGGCAGGACTGGCGGGTGGTCCCGCACTTCGCCGCCTCCCGGCCCGGCGACCTCCACGTCACCCTGGACGCCGCCACCGGCGAGATCGCCTTCGGCCCGGCCGTCCGCGAACCGGACGGGACACTGCGCCAGTACGGGGCGGTCGCCCCCAAGGGCGCCGTCGTCCGCGCCCACCGCTACCGCACCGGCGGCGGACGCGGCGGCAACGTGGCGCGGGGCGCCGTGCAGGTGCTGCGCACCTCCGTCCCGTACGTCGCCGAGGTCGTCAACCGGGAGGCGGCGCGCGGCGGTGTCGACGGCGAGACGGTCGAGGAGGCCAAGCTGCGGGCACCGATCACCCTCCGCGCCCAGGACCGCGCCGTCACCCTGCGCGACTACGAGGAGCTCGCCCGACGGGCCGCGCCCGAGACCGCGCGCATCGCCTGCCTGGAGGGCGAGGAGGGCGAGCACGGGGCCTACGCGGTCCGGGTCCTCGTCGTCCCCCAGGCCGTCCCCGATCCGGGCGGGCGGCTGCGCTTCGAGCAGCTCGTGCCCGGCGACGCGCTGCTGGGCCGGATCACCCGTCACCTAGACGAACGCCGTCTCATCGGCACCCGGCTGGCCGTCGGCCCGCCGTACTACCAGGGCGTCACCGTCGTCGCCACGGTGCACGCCTTCCGCGGCGTGGACACCGACCGGGTGCGCCGCCGGGCGCACGACGCGCTCTACCGCCACCTCGACCCGCTGACCGGCGGTGCGGACGGCCGGGGCTGGCCCTTCGGCCGTCCCGTGCAGACCGGCGAGGTGTTCGCGGTCCTGCAGCGGGTCCCCGGTGTGGAACTGGTCGACGAGGTCGTCCTGCACCCGGCCGATCCCCTCACCGGAAAGCGCGGCAACCCCACCGACCGCATCGACCTGGAACGGCCCTCGCTGGTCTTCTCCTACGACCACCGCGTCCGGGTGATCGGGGACGGCGCATGACGGCCGCCACCCACCGCGGCTCCGTGGACGGCCTCGGCTCCTCGCTCCCCCTGGGCACGATGCTCCCGGCCGTCTTCGCCGACGACGACCTGGCGCAGCGGTTCGCCGGTGGACTCGACGACGTCCTCGCACCCGTCCTGAACGTCCTGGACTGTCTGGACACCTATTTCGACCCGGCGTTGACCCCGGCCGACTTCGCCCGGTGGCTCGGCACCTGGGTGGGCGCCGAGACCGACGGCAGCGAGCCCGAGCCCCGGCTGCGGGCCGCCGTCGCGGCCGCCGTCGCGCTGCACCGGATCCGCGGCACCCGCCGCGGCCTCGCGGAGGCGGTACGGCTGGCGTTCGGCGTCGTACCCGAGATCACCGAGAGCGGCGGCGCCGACTGGGACGCCCGCCCGCTCGGACCCTTCCCCGGGGCCCCGCGCCCCCGCCTGCACGTCGGCCTCCGGCTGCCCGACCCGACTCCGGCCGACGTCCACCGGCTGGACTCCCTCGTCGCCGCCGCTCGCCCCGCCCACATGCCCTACACGGTCGAAGTGACGGCCGCCGAAAGGACCCCGCAGACATGACCACGCAGAACTGTGCCGAGTGCGGAACGCGCGCGGAGCCGGGCCAGTCCTTCTGCGACGCGTGCGGCGCCGTGCTCGGCTGGGACCAGGACGCCCGCGCCACACGGCCCGCCGGCCCGTCCTCGCAGCCCGGGGGGCCCGCCGCGGGCGCGTCGCGGACCCAGCAGGAGGACGCGGCCCGTACGGAACGGGCGGTGCCCGCCGTCGGCGGTGCCCGCGGACCGGCGCCGGCTCCGGAGGGGCGGGAGGGGCCGGGGAGGGACCGGAGTCCGGCCGTCACGGGTACGCCCGGAGCCGACGGCGGTACGGAAGCTCCCGGGGCCCCGGAAGCTCCCGGCGCGCCCGGGCGGGCCCCCGACGGCGGGCAGCCCACCGGCCCCGCTCAGGCACCCCGGGGCACCCCGTCACCTCAGGACACCGCTCCGGCCGGGCCGGTACCCGCCACCCCGGGCCCGCACGCGCTGAGCGACACCATGTCCGACCGGGCGCGCTCCCTGCTGGTGCCCGTGGCGGACCCGGAGGCGCCGCACCCCGCTCCGGCGGGCGCCGGGCCCGTCCTGCCCGGGCGGCCGGACGCCGACCGGCCCGCGGTGCGCGCCCCCGGACAGCAGCCCGGTATCGCGGGCGGCCCGCCGTGCCGGTGGTGTTCGACGCCCAACCCGCCCGACCGCCACTACTGCGTGCGCTGCGCGATGCCGCTGGCCGGGGCCGGCGAGGCCTCCGCACCCGGAAGGGCGCCCTGGTGGCGCCGGCTCTTCGGCGGGCGGCGGCGCGAGACGCCGTGGGCGGGCGATCGTCCCCGGCTGCGCCGCGTCTTCGACCGGATCGGCTCCTGGATCACCCTCGCGGTCGTCGTCACCCTGGCGGTCCTCGGCTTCGTCTACCTGCCCGACGGCGTCCGGGCCACCCTGGACCACTTCGCACAGCGTGCCCCCGTCGCCCCGGACCGGATCGCGGCCTCGCGTTCCTATCCCGACCACCAGCCGGAGCTCGCCTTCGACAAGCGCAGCAACACCTGGTGGGGTCCCGGCGTCTCACAGTCCGGCCAAGGCGAGTGGATCGAGGCCGACTTCGGCGAGCCGACCCGGCTGCTGGACCTGATCATCACCCCGGGCGTCTCCGCGCGGGCAGACAAGATCGGCGAGTCCGCCCTGCCGCACCACGTCACGGCGACGATCACCGGTAAGGACGGCAGGGTCACCACACGCCGGCTGACCCTGGATCAGGGGGCGGGCGGCCAGCGGCGCCCGTTCCGCGTCGGCGAGGTCACCAAGGTGCGCTTCACCGTCGAGTCGTCGCACGCGGCCTCCGCCGACAAGCAGGTCGCCATTTCGGAGATCGAGTTCTTCGGCCCGTCGAACGCCGGCCGCTCCTGACCGCGCCACCCGAGTCACCCCGCACCCGCCGCCCCGCCCGCGCCCGGTGCGGGGGCCGCGGACCGGCATGGCCGACAATGCATCACGTGGCGGTGGAGGTGAAGCAAGGCCTTGCGACAACCGGTACGGTGCCGGATCGCCGCCACGTCAAGGTGTGGGGGATCGCATGGGTTTGGTGGGTGTGCCGGATGCTGCCGGGGCGCGCGAGGACGGGTTCGACTGGTTCTGCGAGACAGTGTCCAGCGACGTGATGCCCGTCACGCTCAACACCCCTCGTGCGGCCGACTTCCGCGCGGGCATCACGCACCTGGATCTCGGCGTGGTGCGGCTCTCCGCGGTCAGCTGCTCACCGGTGCTCTCGCGCCGCACCCCGGCCCATGTCCGGCGTGGCGATCCCGAGCACCTGCAGCTGGCGCTCGTCACCCGGGGCGGCGTCAGGATCTCGCAGCGGGGCAACGACTCGACGGTCGCGGGGGCACTCGTGCTCACGGACACCTCGCGACCGAGCGAGGGGGCGTGTACGGGCGCGCAGACCGAGACGGTGGTCGTGCAGATTCCCCGTCAGGTCCTGGCGCTGGGCTCGGACCGGGTGGACGGCCTCCTCGCGCGGGGCCTGGCCGCGGACACGGGGTCGGGAGCGATCCTCGCCGACTTCATGAAGACGCTGCTCACACGTGGTCCGCACTGTCGCCCGGAGGAGCTGCGCGGGATGGGGTCCATCACCCTCGACCTGGCCACCGCGTTCCTCGCGCGGCAGCTCGGCGACCCCGGCCGGGCACCCGCCGAGGCCCGTGCGCAGGAGACGCTGCAGCGGATCCACCGCTTCGTCGAGAACAATCTCGGCGATCCGGACCTGACGCCCCGGCTGATCGCCGAACGGCACAACGTGTCCCTGCGCAGCCTCCACGCCCTCTTCGGGGACCAGCCCCTGACCGTCTCGGCACACATCCGCCAACGGCGGCTGGAGCGGGCCCACGCCGACCTCGCGTGCGCGGAACTGAGCGGCCGGCCCGTGCAGGTGATCGCGGCCCGCTGGGGCTTCTCCAGCGCCACCGCGTTCAGCCGGGCATTCCGCGAAGCGTACGGGCTCGCCCCCACCGAACACCGTGCGTCCTCCCTGGCCGCCTCCCCGCCCGTCCCACGACACGCGGAGCACAGGATCCGAGCACGCCACGCACACCACCGGGGGCTACCCGGTCCTGGATTCCCCTCTGGAGATACCGCCCCAGGGTGAACGGATCCAGGGGGCGACGACCCCCGCCTGATGCCTGGCCGAGATCCTCTGACGAGGCGCACCACGGATGACGGGCCCGGCGGGTACGGGGGTCTCGCCGCTCACACCCACGCGCCTCAGGGAACCGAGGACCGACCGGCCTCCCCCGTACGGGGAGGCGGGTCGGTCCCGGCGACCGACACCGGCTGCGCGAGAGCGGCTGAGCCCTCACCGGCCGTCCTCGCGCCGCACCGCTCCGCCGGCGCGCGCGTGCCCGGGGCCATCACGGGATGGCACCGGGGTCGACGCCGGTCAGGTCACGGCTCGTGTCCCACAGCCGCGCCGCGACGGAGGCGTCGGCCAGGTGGTTCCACACCGGTTCGCCTCGGGGCGCGCCGCGCAGGCCGAAGACCCGCGGTCCCCACAGCCGGCCTCCCCGCACCGCCGGGTCGAGCACCGCCCGGACAGCGGGCCACGCGCCGGCGTGCTTGCCCTGGACGAGGAGGGCCGCGGGTGCCGCGCCCAGCCGTGCACGGGCAGTCCGCACATGGATCGGCGGCCGGGACGGGGTGAGGGAGTCCAGCGCGCCGCCGGGATGGACCACCACGCTGGCCACCGCGGCGCCGACGGCGCGCAGGCGGCGGTCGAGTTCGACACCGAAGTACATCTGCGCCAGCTTGGAACGTCCGTAGGAACGCTTGGGCCGGTAGTCCCTCCGGGACTGCAGGTCGTCCGGGTCGAGCCGCTCCGACTTCGCCGCGAAGCTGCCCATGGTCACGACGCGGGCCGCCGGTGCGGCCGCCAGCAGCGGCATCAGCCACCGGGTCAACGCGAAGTGCCCGAGGTGGTTCGTGGCGAACATGAGCTCGTGACCGTCCCCCGTCTCCCTGCGCGAGGGGTCGTCAAGGGCGACGCCGGCGTTGTGGACCACCGCGTCGAGGCGTTCCACCCCCAGCGACTCCACCACTGATCGCAGCGAGGAGAGGTCGGCGAGGTCCAGCGGAACGGCACGCACCCGCGCACCGGCGACACGTGCGCGTATCGACGCCAGGGCGGCCTCGGCCTTCGCGGGATTGCGGCTGCCGAGCACCACGGTGGCGCCGGTTTCCGACAACTGTTCCGCGACGAAGTACCCGATGCCGGCGTTGCCGCCGGTGACCAGGAAGACGCTGCCATCGGCACGCGGCAGGCGTCGGACGTTCCAGGGCGGGGTGGAGGATGCGGACGTCACGGCGACGGGATCTCCCTTGCTGGTGACAACGGCTGCCGCTGCATGCGGGCAACTCGACGCCCACGGTTCCAGCGGCCACCGACACATCCCCCATCGATCACCGACGGTCCCGCCGGACGGCCGACGTCCCACCGACACGGTGCTGACGCGTCGCGGGTGTGCGTCCGGCGCCGGACATGGTCACCCCACCCGCATGAATTCGCCTGAATATTCGAATTCAGGTGCCGGTGGCGCCCCGGACGGGGCTGCGCCACGCGGCATCGCGGGCCGGTGAGCCGGTCCTGGGCGGGCGGCCGGGTCCGTTCGCCGGAGTGCTGCGCCCTCATCGCGCGGATACTCTGGGGAATGTGATCGAGTCTGGACGGCCGGGGCTCCGTCGGCGCTACGGCCGGGGGTGGCTTGTGCGGCTGTCGCCTGTCATTCTGACCGTCGTGATCGCCAGCCTGGCCTACGCCACCCCGCCGGAGCTGGCCTTCAGCCGCCTCCTGCCGGCGGCGCCGGCGCTGGCCGCCGCCATGTGGCCGGTGCTCCCCACCGTTCTGCTCGGCACGGTCTGCCTCCTCCTGATGATCGGCCTCAGCCTCGTCTTCCCCGACCTGGGAACGTGGTGGACGGCCGCGGGGATCATCGCGGTGACCGTGGCCGCGGCGTACGGAAGCCATCTCCGGCTCCAGCGCGAGCGCACCCTCTTCCAGGTACGGCTCGTCGCCGACGCCGCGCAGCAGGTGGTACTGAGCCCCCTGCCCAGCCGCCTCGGGAACATCGAGATCGAGTCGCTGTACCTCGCGGCCGCGGCGGAGGCCCGCATCGGAGGGGACTTCTACGAGGTGGTCGACACGCCGTACGGGGTCAGGCTGCTCATCGGTGACGTGCGGGGCAAGGGACTGCCGGCGGTGGGGGCGGCCGCGGCGATCGTCAACGCCTTCCGGGAGGCCGCCTACGACGAGACCGACATGGTGAACGTCGCCCGCAGGATGGACGCCAGCAGCACCCGCTACAACTCCTCCTTCCCCCCCGAAGGTCCGATGGAGCGCTTCGCCACCGCCCTTCTCGTCCAGATCCCGCGCGAGGGCAGCCGTATCGGCATCCTCAACTGCGGACACCCCCCACCACTGCTCCTGCACCGCGGGAACGTCCGCACCCTTGAGTCCGCCAGCCCCTCGCCACTGCTCAGCCTCGCGGAACTGATCGGCGATCACTACAGCGTCGACACCTTCGACTTCACCCCCGGCGACCTGCTGCTCCTCTATACCGACGGGATCGCCGAGACGCGCGCCCGCGACGGCGAGTTCTTCCCGCTGGCGGGCTGGATGGGCCGACAGCCCCCGACGCCGCCCCGTGAACTGCTCACGACCCTTCACCACGACCTCCTCCACTACAGCAGGGGCCGCCTCGACGACGACATCGCCGCCCTGGCCGTACGTCTGTGCGAGCCCTGAGGGGTGACGGGGCTTCGGGGCCGGGGTCAGGCGCCGGGCCGGACCGGGCCGATGAGGGTACCGGCGGTCACCACGAAGCGGCCTCCGGCGACGGAGGTACCCGGGATCTCGCCTCCGGGGGCCCTGAGCGTGAACGACGCCTCGTCCGCCGGGGTGCCGTGGCCGTCGTTGGGGACCTGGATGTCGAAGTGGACGGGTCGTCCCGGGCCGAAGGTCACCGGTGCGGTCTGGTCGCCGTACCGGCCGGCCGTGATGCCGAGCGGTGTGCCGTGCAGCGAGAAGGCCACGTCGGCCGGGGAACCGGCGAGGCGGCACGCCGCGTAGCCCTTCGGCGCGGTCAGCGTGACCCTGAAGTGGACGTGCCCGGCGCTGGCCTGGTCCCGCGCGATCTTCGCGAGGTGGTTGGCAGGCCGGCAGGCCGACGGGGCGGCGACGGCGCCCGCCGTCGCGGCCCGCGCGGTGCCCGCGCTCGTGATGGCCGCCAGAGCGACGGCGACGACAGCGGTGGCGGTGGCGGTGGTGCGGATGGTGCGCATTCGGGGCTCTCCCTGGCTTTCGGACCGGTTCCGCGGGCCTTTCCCGAGGATCACGGGTCGGAGGGATCCCTGCCCGACGCCCCTTCGCTCCAATGTCCCGAAACGCCGACAAAGCCACTCTTGCGCGGAAAACGGCCGGGAGTGCCCTTCCAGGCGCGGCCGGGCGACGGGCGGGCGACCCGGCGACCGGCCGGCGGACCGCCCGGGCGGGAGCGCCCGGGCGGTCCGGCTCTCAGGACGCCCGGTTGCGGAAGTCCTGGCGCAGGGCGTCGAGGATCCGGGCCGCTTCGGCCAGGTCCGCCGCGCGGCAGCGGTCGATGGCCGACGACAGGCGGATGATCGCATCGTCGTACCGGCCGAGGCCGGTTCCCTCGATCAGGGCCGTGATGCGGACGGCCTCGGCGCGGGGGACCTCGCCGTCCGCGCCGCCCTCCTCGTACGCGGCCACGGCGGCCTGGGCCTCGGCGAGGGCCTCGGGGAAGCGTTCCACCTCGCCCAGCACCCGGGCGCGGCGGTAGTGCACGGCGCCGCTCTGGTACCAGGGGACGAAGCACTCGTCGTCCTGGGGCGCCGCCGCGCGCACCGCGTCCGCCCGTGTCAGGTGCTCCAGTGCCTCGTCCAGGCCCTCCGCCTCCCGGCTGCGCACCGTCAGCCGTGCGAACTCACACATCATCTGCACGACGAAGGAGGCGTTCGGGGCCTGCGCATGGGCGTCGACCGCACGCTGGTAGGCCATAAGGGCCGCGTCCCGCCGGTCGGCCAGCAGCAGCGCCGTCGCCGCTTCGGCCGCCACCATGGTGTGGATCTCCCGGTCCTCCTGCCAGGTCGCGACGGCGTCGGCCACCCTCAGGAACTCCTCCGCCGCCGGCAGGTACTCCTCCAGCTCCCGGAGCCCCCGGGCCAGGGTCAGCCTCACGTGGGCGGTCAGGCGCTCGTCGTCCCCTCCGGGCCCGGCGGCGGAGACCTCCGGCAGGCCGGACAGGACCGACTCCAGGACGGCGACCGCGTCGGCCTGCCGGCCGCCCCGCGCCAGGACGTCGGCCAGCTGGAGGCGGATGTCGACGGCTTCCCGGGACGCACCCTCGCGGTCGTAGCGGTCGGCCGCCTCCGAGAAGTGGCGCACCGCACCGGTCACGTCCCGCATGTGGGACGCGGCGTGGGCGAGCAGGGCGTACGTCGGGGCCAGCGGGAAGTCCACGTCGTCGTACCGTACGGCGTCGGCAATGGCCTGGTGCAGGAGTTCCGCGGCCTCCGCCGGCTCCTGCCGCGCCAGCAGGATCTGGGCGAGCCTGGCCCGTACGCGGGCGGCCCGCCAGGGGCGTTCGCCGGCGGCCAGCTCGGCCAGGGACGCGCGCATCTCCGTCTCGGCCGTGGCGAGGTCCTCGCGGCGTGCGGCCAGGTCGGCCGTGAAGAGCCGTGCGGCGGCGACCTGGTGGGGGACGGACAGGCGCTGGGCCTCGGCTCGCAGCGTACCGCCGACCCCCTTCGCCCACTCCAGCACGGAATCGGAATCGGACTCCGGCTCCGGGCGCGGGTGATCGTCGCCTCCTTCCGCGTCCTCGTCCGCGTTCCCGTCCCGGTCCTCCTCCAGCGTCGCCTGGTGGGCGGCCAGGGCGCACGCGTGCAGGGTGACGAGGTACTCCTGTACGCGCTGCGCGGCGGTGTCGGCCCCTGACCCGGCCGCCTCCTCCTCCGGGGCCCCCTCCGTGAGGGGCGCCGTGACCTTGAGGTCCTCGGCCAGCCGCAGGGTCTTGTCGACGGTGGCCCGGATCTCGGCGGCGTCGGGGTGGCGGACCGCCGGGTCCGCGGCCCCGGCGGAGGCCTCGCGCGGCGTCCCGTCCCGCCCGATGGTCAGCCGTGCGAAGGCGTGGGCCCGCAAGGCCAGGGCGTGCCAGGGCTTGCCGAGCGCGTCGTACAGTTCGCCCGCCCGTTCGAGCTCGGCCGCGGACTCGTCCTCGTGGTCCTCCTGTGAGAGTTCGTACGCACGGTGCTCGGCCAGTTCCGCCAGCAGCAGGTCCTGCGGGCCGAGCCGGTCGTCGTGCGTGGCACTGCCGTCGTCGAGGCGCTCGGCGACACGGCGCCACAGGCGGGTGCCCCCGGGGTGCCCCACCACGGTCAAGCGGCGTGCCTCGCGCACCAGCTCGGAGAAGTCCTCCGGGACGGGCGGCGCACCGGCGGCGCTCCCCGCGCCGGCCGCAGTGGCGGGCGTCGTGCCGGATGCGGCGGGCGCGGCGGCCTTCGGGAGGGCCGTGCGCAGTCCGAGCGGCAGCGGCTCGTCGAGCAGCGGCGGCTGCGCGAGCCGCGCCCGGCGGACGTCCCCCACGGTGGTGGTGCCGTTGCGGGTGTCGAAGGCGGCGCCCAGCCGGTCGCCCTCGGCGCGGACGTGCGCGAGCAGCGCGCCGGCGGTCCACACGCGGCCGGGCGGCCCCGCGACGGCGGTGTCCTCGTGGCCGTCCCCGACGATGCGGGCCAGCAGCACCTCCACGCCGGTCAGGAAGCCCAGCCGGGACAGCGGGGCGCCGTTCGCCTCGAAGAGCGGGCGGTTCTCGGCGAGGACCTCCAGTCCGCGGCCCTCGTTGCGCGACAGCGCGCAGAACTCCAGGTGCATGCCGATCTCGTCCTGCATGCCGGTGTTGCCGCGCACCCTCCGGTAGCCCGTGAGGTGGTGGGAGCGGGCCTCGTCGGTGCGCCCGGTGCGCAGGAGGGACAGGAGCGCTCGCGCCTGGCTCATCTGCGGCTCGTCACTGCACCCTTCGTCGCCGGAGAGGACCGGCCGCCAGTGTTCGAGGGCCGTCGCGTCGTCGCCGGCGCCCACCGCGTGCCAGGCGAACTGGCGTACCTCACAGGCCTTGCAGTCGCTGAGCTCGCAGCGCGGGCGCGTCGCCCACAGGTCGTAGGCATCGGCCACGCCGGTTCCCGTGTGGGAGGCCACGTGGT
Organism: Streptomyces sp. AB3(2024); assembly: GCF_041862025.1. NCBI lineage: Bacteria > Bacillati > Actinomycetota > Actinomycetes > Kitasatosporales > Streptomycetaceae > Streptomyces > Streptomyces sp. AB3(2024). The sequence goes on along the minus strand of NZ_JBGWAB010000118.1, from coordinate 10,103 downwards.
AGCGCATCGCCGCGACGGGCTGCATGTCGTGGCCCGCGTCGGCGTAGCGTCCGCGCATCCGGTCGATCCAGCCCTCGACGGTGGCCAGCGGCACCTCGGGCACCTGGAGGAGGGACGTGGTGACCCACTTGAACCGCCAGAAGACCTGGTGGGCCTCCCACTCGCTGAACGCGCCCGGTTCGGTGTCCCACAGCTTGAGCAGCCGGGCGAAGACCACCGGGGCCTTGCGGTGCTCGCCGGTGAACTCGTACGCCGACATCAGCTCCAGCAGAGCCGTCGCCAGTACGTCCGTCTTCTCCAGGGCTTCGGCCGCCTCGACGAGTTCCTCGGCGGTGACGGTCCGCTGCAGCCCGTACGGCCGGCCGTTGTTCTCGCGGAGCGCCTCGAACACGGCCTCGGGGTTGTCCAGCATCACAGTTCCTTCCGGGGCTCGGCGCCGGACGCGTCCGGGCCGGCGTTGTGCATGGCGTGGGTGAGCAGACCGATGAACGCGCGGTTGAGCAGGGCGCTCTCACTGGCCCGCAGCGGCCGGCGGCTCAGCAGCAGGGCCTGTCCGTAGAGGGCCTCGGCGGTGGTGACGGCGAGCCCGCGCTCGGCGATCGTGACCGCCTGGCGCACCAGGGGGTTGAGGTGGTTCAGGACGAGCTGGGCGGGCGGGGTCTCCTGGTGGAGCGAGCCGAGGATGTCGGCCCACAGGCCGTCGCCTTCGGCCGCCAGGCTCGACCGGGTCCGCTCGTGCCGGGCCTCCCGGTTGTCGAGCAGCAGGGCGGGTGCGGTGACGGGCTGGAAGTCCCGCAGGACCACGTCGCAGTCGTGCACGCCGACGGTCTCCCGGGCGACGGCCAGGAAGGTCGCCGCGCGCAGCTCCGCGGTGGGGTCCACGGCGTCGAGGTGGGCGGTGACCAGGGCCGGGTCGAGGTCGGTGACGGCCGTGCCGGGACGGATCTCGGGCAGCCGGTGCACCAGGTCGCGGTCGTAGGTGTAGCCGCCGTTGACGACGCCCAGACCGGCGGCGGACGCGATGGGGGCGACCTGCCGGAACTCCTCGACGCTGCGGGTCACCAGCACGGTCGGGTGGGACCGGAGGAACTCCTCCAGGGTGACGTTGCCGTCGGTGGTCTCGAAGGGCAGCCACGGCAGCACGACGCGCAGCAGCTCGTCGTCGTAGCGTGCGAGGGCCTTGACCGCGAGGTGGTGGACGTCGATGAAGCGGTGCAGCAGCGCCGGGTCGCTCGCCGCCAGCCCGGTCAGCCAGTCGCGGATCCGGTCGCCCAGCGCGTCCCGTACGGCGGCGAGGGTGCCGTCCTCGTACAGCGACTCGCGCGAGGCCGTCGGCCGCAGGCTGGTGGTGTCGACCACGCAGCGCACGAAGAACGCCCACTCGGGGAGCAGTTCGGGCGCCCGGTCGGTGAGCAGCATGCCCTTGAGGTGTACGCGGTGCCCGGCGCGCTGGGCGGGGCTCACGGACGTCGGCAGGACGTACGCGACACCGCGCAGCCCGGCGGCCGGCAGGTCCAGCTCGATCGTGTCGAGCGGGGTGAAGTCGAACTGCTCGCGGCAGTAGGCGGTCAGTGCCTCGCGGCGGGCCAGGGGGGAGCGGTGCCGCTGCTCCCACGGCGGCGTCACGTTGACGCGCTCGGGCGCCTCGCCGCCGGGGCCGACCACGCTCACCTCGTGGCGCAGCAGGCTCCCGTAGTGCCGGGCCAGCGCGACGACCCGCTGGGGCTCGGTCCATTCCGCGTTGTCGGCGCGCGGGGTGAGGCGGACCGTCGTTCCCGGCTCGGGGACGGCCGAGGCGGCGAGCGTACGGATGGTGTAGCGGCCGTCGGAGTGGCCGCGCCATTCCACGGCGGGGGCGGCCGGGTCGGCGGCGGACCGGCTGACCACGGTGATCTCGTCGGCCACCACGAAGCAGGCGAGCAGGCCGATGCCGAACTGGCCGATGAACTCGCCCCGGGCGGCGTCGAGCCCGGCGCCGTCCAGGGCGCCGTCGGCGGTCCGCTTGGAGCTGCGTCCGATGGTGGCCAGGAAGCGGTGCACGTCGGCTTCGGTCAGGCCGATTCCGGTGTCGGTGACGGTGAGCGTGTCACCGGTGCGCACCGTGATGGTTCCGGGGGCGCCGGGGTGCAGGGCCTGCCGGGCGGTGATGGCGTCGACGGCGTTCTGGAGCAGTTCCCGCAGGTAGACGCGGGGGCTGGAGTAGAGGTGGTGGGAGAGCAGGTCGACGAGGCCGCGCAGGTCGACCTGGAAGGTGTGCGAGTTCTCGGGGTGGGTCACCGGTCGGGGTCCTTCTGTGGGCGTGCCCGGGCAGGGCGGGCCGGGCCCCGGCTCGGCACGGGGGCGGAGCGGGGCGGCGCGGGCGACGGGAACGGGAGCGGGCGGGGCCGGACGGCTGTGGGCCGCGCGGCGGGCTCAGCGGCCGGAGGCCGAGCGGTGTTTGCGGTAGGCGGCGACGGGATCGGAGCCGTTCAGGTACTGCCACGGCGACTCGGTCACATTGCCGTCGGTCGCCTCGAAGCACTCGCGGGCGGCGGACCGCTCCCCGGCGAGCGAGAAGGCCATGGCGAAGGAGTTGAACACCTGGATCCGCTGGTACGGGGACGCCATGCGTTCGAAGTCCGGGTGACGGAACGAGTGCGCGGCCGCCTCGTGGAGGGAGGCGCTGACCTCGGGGCGGCCCATGTACCGGCCGTCGGCTCCCGAATCGAGCATGAGCCACTGTTCGAGGTGCGCGTCCGGAACCAGCATGCCCAGTGCCGACCCGCCGGGCGCGGCCGCGGCCGATTCCCGTGCGAAGGCGTGCATCTGCTCGTCGGAGCCGCCCCACTTCTTGCAGACCTGCTGCAACTGCTGGCTGTGCGCCCCCAGGTGGTGCGGGGCGCGGCGCACCGCCGCCTCGAACCGCCGCAGCGCGAGTGTGGGGCCGACCTGGAGACCTCGTCCGGTGATCTGGAGGCCGTACCAGGGGGACGACCATTGCGGCTCGCGCTCGGCGGCCTCGTAGAACCACTGCTCGGCCAGCCGCAGGCGCCCGTGGAACAGGTCGAACTGCTCGCGCGACACGTGTTTGGCGAGGGCACCGGTGCGCGCCTCCCAGCCCCACGTGATGTGCCTGAAGCCGGCCAGGACCCGCGGCAGTGCCGCTTCCGGCTCGGCCTCGACGGCCTGCACGATCCACCGCTCCACGCCCGCCGTGTCGGCGACGGCCCAGAGCAGCTCGGTACGGTTGCCGCCCTCGGGGTGTGCCTCGAAGAGCCCGCGCACCGTCGCCCAGTCGGCCGCCGCGGCGGCCGCGCGGGCCTGCGCGACGTCCGGGTCGCCGGAGTCCTTCCGCAACCGCGTGGCGGGCCGCCCCGTCCACTTCCCCAGCGTGCGCCCCATGTCGCGGAGCAACGCCATGTCCCCACCCCTTGCCGTGTTCGTGCGGGGCAGCGGACTGATCGCTCCCCATGAGGGAAGTGACTATCACGCGCGTCCGACAATCGCACAACCATATGTGTCCGCGGTCTCACGGGAGCCGCTGATCAGGGGGTTGCCGGCGTGGGGGGTTCGGCCGTCCGGCGCGTCCGGGCCGGCGAAGCGGAAGGGAACGGAGCGGTGTGCCGCCGGGTGTGCGCCGGCCTTTCCCCCGGCCGGCGCCGCGGGGTGGTGCCCTTCGGACTTCCCGGTGGGCGGCTTCGCGGTGTTTCGTGGCGTCAGAAGGCGTAGACCGGATTGCCGTTCAGGGTCGCGGACATCTCGCACGCGTTGGAGAAGGTGTGCTTCCACGCGACGCGACTGCCGTGCCAGACGCCGTCGGCGGTGACGGTGACGGGGTCGTAGAGCATGGGGCAGGCCCGGCCCGGATTCGGAGCCGCCAGCAGGTGGCCCAGCTCGCCGCCGGTGGCGTTGAGGGCGTCGCACGCGGCCCTGGGGGTGGGGTGGGTGCCCTCGGCGGTGTAGGCGCAGCTGAGGACGGCCGCGCGCAGGACGGTACCGCCGATGGCCGCGCCGTCCCCCTGGGCGACGGTGAAGACCATGGCGGACGGGGCGTACGGGCTCGCGGGCTTGGCCTGCGCCAGGCCCGTGGTGCCGGCGAGGCAGAGGAGGGCGGCGGCGGAGACGGTGGCTAAGCGGTGACGCACGAGAAGACTCACTTTCGATTCGAAGGCCGATGATCGCGTCACATCCCCCATGTGACGCTCAAGTGGGGCCGAGCCTGCCAGATCTGAAGGCCCGTCGCACACGAGTGAGCGGTTTGCGGACACATTCGTTCGGATGCCGGACATCGGAGCGCCGTCCCTGCGACCTTCGGGGCCCTGCCGCAGGTCCGGGCCGCGACGGGGGCGCGGCGCTCCGGCCGTCGCGGCCCGGCCTTCCGCACCGCCCGCCCTGGTGGCCGTGGCGCGAGGTTCACGCAACGGCCGTCCAGAGTGGCCGAATCGGCACGGCGAGGCGCCACCGACCCGGCGGGTCCGGTCGCGGCCCTCCTCCCCCGCCGCCGATGCGGCGCCCGGTCGCCAATGACCCTCCGGGCAAAGGTTGTTAACCTATGGCCAATCATCGGGGAAGGGTGGGGCGGCGCCTCCCGCTCCGGACCTCCCGCCCCCGGCACGCCCCGCGCACCGCGCGCGATGCCGCACCGCGAGAGGTCCCGTCCATGTCCGTGGTCAACGACCGGATCAGCGTCCTGTCCGAGGACTTCGCCGCCGACCCGTACCGTTGCTTCGCCCGGCTCAGGGAGCAGACCCCGGTCCACTACGAGCCCGCGGTCGACGGCTACTTCCTCTCCCGCCACCAGGACGTGAAGCGGGTCCTGACCGACCACGAGGCCTTCAGCACCAAGACGTTGCAGGTACGCGCGGAGCCCGTGATGCGCGGGCCCGTGCTCGCCCAGATGACGGGCGCCGAGCACACGGCGAAGCGGAAGATCGTCGTTCGAAGCTTCACCGGGTCCGCCCTCCGGGACCAGATGCGCGCCGTCCACGCCAACGCCGCCGAACTCCTGGCCCCCTTCCTCCCCCGGGGCCACATGGACCTGGTCAACGACTTCGGCAAACCCTTCGCCATCCGCGTCACGCTCGACGTGCTCGGGCTGGACCGCGAGGACTGGCGGCGGTTGGCCGCCTGGCACAGCGGGGTCGCGGAGTTCATCACCGGCCTGGCCCTGACGCCCGAGCGGCGCCGGCACTGCCTGGAGTGCGCCGAGCGGCTGGAGGCGTACCTGCGTCCCGTGATCGCGCGGCGACGCCGCCATCCGGGCGAGGACCTGGTGTCGAAGCTGTGCACCGCCGAGTTCGACGGCGTCGCCATGAGCGACCGCGACATCACCGCCCTCGTCATCAACGTCCTGGCGGCCGCCACCGAACCCGCCGACAAGACGCTCGCCCTGCTCTTCAAGCACCTGATCGACCACCCCGAGCAGCTGGCGCAGGTCCGCCGCGACCCGGCCCTGCTGCCCGCAGCGATCGCCGAGACCCTGCGCCACACCCCGCCGGTCCAGCTCATACCCCGCCAGGCGGAGCGGGACGCCGTGTTCGCCGGCGTCACCGTCCCCGCGGACGCCACCGTCTTCTGCATGATCGGCGCGGCGAACCGCGACCCCGACGCCTTCACCGCCCCGGACACCTTCGACATCCACCGCCCGGACCTGGCCACCGCCCGTTCCTTCACCGCGGCCGCCCAGCACCTGTCCTTCGGCAGCGGACTCCACCAGTGCGTCGGAGCGGCCTTCACGCGCGCCGAGATCGAAACCGTCGCCGCCCTGCTGCTGCCGGTGCTCGACCGGGTCTGCCTCAGCCCCGGATTCCGCTACCGCGAGGCCGGTCTGTACACCCGGGGACCCGTCGCCCTGCCCCTGGACTTCACACCCCGCGGCGGCTGACGGCCTCCGGCCCGCACCCGCACTCCCGCACCCCTCGAACGAAGCGAGCGAAGCCGAACGATGCCACCGACCGACATCTCCCGCGCCATCAACGACCTGCTGTTCACCCCGGACCTCGACCTCGCCGAAGCGGTCGACCGGCACTTCGCCCCCGACTACCGCCAGCGCACGAACGGCGTGTGGAGCGACCGGGCCGGCTTCGTCCGGCACATGACCCGCCTGCGCGCCCTGGTCCGCGGCGGGCACATCGAGGTCCACGAGGAGCTGCGGGACGGACCGGGTTACGCCGACCGTCACACCGTCACCGTCCTTCGGGACAACGGCCGTACCTCCCGCACCGAGGTCTACCTCTTCGCGCGGATGGCCCCCGACGGCCGCTTCCTGCGCGTCGAGGAGACCACGCTCCTCGTCGACGGCCACCCCGACGACGGCAGCCTCGCCACCATCACGTGACGCGAGCCTTTACCCAGCACTGGTTCCCACCGGATCCCCTTCCGCCTACGATCTCCGACGGAGCGGCGGCCCCGGTCCCGTGGGCCTGACCAGCCCTCACGGACCGGAAGGCGACAGCCCGTCGTACGCACGCGCGATGCGGTGCGGCACGTACGGGCGGCGACCCCTGCCGGTCGGAGCCGGACGGCGGTGCTGTACCCCTCCGGTGCGGGAACGAGGGGTGGGAGACGCCGTGGCGTCCGTGGGGGAAAGACTCAGCAGAGCGCGCGTGCGGGCCTTCATCGGCCGGGACGAGCAGCTCGGGCGCTTCGAGGAGGCCCTGGCCGGTGATCCACAGGCACCGTTCGCGTTCTACGTGTACGGGCCCGGCGGCATCGGGAAGTCGACGCTGCTGCGTCGCCTGGCGGACCACGCCCGTACGGCGGGCCGGCTGCTCGTCGAACTCGACGGCCGGTTCGCCGACCGGGACCCGGCCGACTTCGAGCGTGCCGCCGGGCCCTTCCTGGACGTTCCCGGCACCGTCCTGCTCGTCGACTCCTTCGAGCACTGCCAGTGGCTGGAGAGCTGGCTGTGGCAGCACTTCCTGCCCCGCGCCGCCGAGGACACCCTGGTCGTACTGGCCGGGCGGCGGGCCCCGCAGCCCCAGTGGACCGCCGACCCCGCATGGTCCCGGCTCCTGCACGTCACCGAGCTGGAACCCTTCTCCGACGACCAGGCCCGCCACCTGCTGACCGCCGCGCGCATCCGGCCCGAACTGCGCGACCGGGTCATGCGTTTCGCCGGCGGCAACCCGCTCGCCCTGTCCCTGGCCGCCGCGGCGGGATCGGAGGGCTGCGGCCGGGAGGAGATCTGGGCCCCCTCCGCCGACGTCCTGCGCACCCTGCTGACGGGCCTGATCGGCGAGGTGCCCACGGCCGCCCACCGACGCGCCCTGGAGGTGGCGGCGCAGGCGCGCTCGACGTCCGAGGAACTGCTCGCCGCCGTGCTGCCCCGGGAGGACGATCGCCACGACGCCCACCTGCTGTTCTCCTGGCTGCGGGACCTCCCCTTCATGGAGTCCACCCACCAGGGGCTCCACCCGCACGACGCCGCGCGCGAGACGCTCGCCGCCGACCTGCGCTGGCGGGCGCCCAACGCCTTCGAGACGATCCGCCGCCGCCTGGCGGACGAGTACCTGCGCCTGCTGCGCGAGGCGCCCGAGGAGCGGGTGTGGACGGTCACCGACGAGCTGTTCCACCTCTTCCGGGAGGGCGCGACCCTGGCGCGGCTGCGCACCTGGTCCCGCGAGGACGAGGTGCACGAACGCCCCCTGCACCCCGACGACCTCGACGTCGTCCTGCGCATGGCCGAGGAGAGCGAGGGGGCCGCCTCCGCCGAGCTGGTCCGCTACTGGGCGCAGCGCCAGCCACGGGCCTTCAGCGTCTACCGCCTCGTCAGCACGGGGCGGACCGTGGCCTTCACGGCCCGGCTGGCCCTCCCCGCCCCGCCCGACCCGCAGGACCTGGCCACCGACCCGGTCGTCGCCGCGGCATGGGCGTACACCGAGTCGACGGCGCCGGTCGCCCCCGGCGCGCACATCGGCGTCAGCCGCTTCTCCGTCTACCCCGAGCGCTACCAGGTCCCCTCGCGCGTCATCGACCTGAGCAGTTCGCGGGCGCAGGCGGAGGCCGCCCGGGCCCACGGCCGCGCCTACGGGTTCGCCGTCTACCGGGACGCCGAGACCTGGGGCGCACGCGTGAAGGGCACCCTCACCGACACCGGGGCGCGGCCGCGGGTCGGTGCCCACACCTACGGGGTGTTCGGCGTCGACTGGCGTCAGGAGCCCGTGGAGGCGTGGCTCCAGCGGTTCATATCGGTCACGGAGGTGCCCGCGCCCGTCGGCGCGGGACCCTCGCCCCTCTCGCGCGCCGCGTTCGACCAGGCCGTACGGGAGGCGCTGGCGCACTGGCGCGACCCGGGCGCCTTCGCCGCCTGCGCCCTGCTGCGCACCCGGCTCGCGGCCGACTTCGAGGAGCCCGTCGGTGAGCTGCGCACGCTGCTGCGCCACGCCGTCGACGACCTGGCCCGCGACCCGCGCGGGGTGCGGGCCCGCGAGGCCCTCACCGCGGGGCACTTCTCCGGCGCCCCCACCCAGGAGGCCGCCGCCCGCCGCCTCGGGCTCCCGTACGGGACCTACCGCCGGCACCTGCGGCAGGGCCTGGACCTGCTGTGCGAGGCCTTGTGGCAGCGGGAGGTGCACGGGCCCCGGTGACCCGTCCGTCGACTGCGGTGGCGACCGGGTGACGGCCGGGGTGGACAGGTGCGGACAGGAGTGGACAGTGGACGTGCCCGTCCGGCCTGGATAGTGGACAGCGTCCGGCACGAGCCTGTGCCTCATGAACGCAGCACGCAGTCAGCCGTCCCGGCCGGGAGCGGTGCTCGCGGCGCTCGCCGCGGCCCAGTTCACCGTCATGCTCGCCACGTCGATCGTCAATGTGGCCCTCCCGCAGATCCGGGCCGGGGCCGGGCTCTCGGACGGCGCGACCACCTGGGTGGTCAACGCCTACGGCCTGGCCTTCGGGGCTCTGCTCCTGGCCGGCGGGCGGGTCGCCGACCTCCTCGGCCGCCGCCGCGTACTGGTCGCCGGGCTCGCGCTGTTCGCCCTGGCCTCGCTGGTGGCGGGGCTGGCCGCCTCGCCCTCCGTACTGATCACGGCCCGCGCCCTCCAGGGCCTGGGCGCCGCCGCCATCGCCCCGGCCGCGCTGGCCCTGGCCATGGCCGGGGCCCCCTCCGGCGCCGGGCGCGGCAGGGCGCTGGCCGTGTGGGGGGCCGTCTCGGGCGCGGGCGGAGCGGGCGGCGTCCTGCTGGGCGGTGTGCTCACGCAGGCGTGGGGCTGGCCCTGGATCTTCCACTCGGTCGCGCTCGGATCGGCACTGGTGCTCGCCGGTGTGGTGGCGTACGTGCCACGCGGCGCCGGCGGGACGGGCGGACGGTTCGACCTGCTGGGCACGGCCACCGTCACCCTGGCCCTGACCTGCCTGGTCTGGGGCCTGACGACGGCGCGCGGCGCGGGCTGGAGCGACCCGCCGGTCCTGGGCGCCCTCGGGGCGGCCGCCGTGCTGCTCGCGGCCTTCGCCGTGATCGAGGTCCAAAGGCCGCACGCGCTGGTCCCGCCGCGGCTGTTCGCCGCCGGGCGGGTCGCCGCGGGCAACCTTCTGATGGCGCTGCTGGGCTCCGTCTGGATCGCCCTCTTCTTCTTCCTGCCGCTCTACCAGCAACAGGTCCTCGGTGAAGGCCCCTTGGCCACCGGTGCGGGACAACTCCCCTTCGCAGCGGCCAACATGCTCGGTTCCACGCTCGTCCCGCGGCTGTCGCGGCGCGTCGGCGCCCCGGCGGCCCTGACCGCGGCCCTGCTCACCGAGGCTGCCGGGCTGCTGTGGCTGTCGCGGATCAGAGCGGACGGGAGCTACCTCACCGGCGTCCTCGGCCCGAGCCTGCTGATCGGCCTGGGGCTCGGCGCCGCCTTCGTCCGGCTCACGGCGCTGGCCGTGGACGGTGTACCGCCGCGGGACGCGGGCCTGGCCGGCGGGCTGGTGAACACCACCCGGCAGGTCGGTGGTGCGATCGGCCTCGCCGCCCTGACCACGCTCGCCGGCTCCGTCACCGCCCACGCGTCCTTGCACCTGCCCGTCGCGGAAGCCCTCACCGCCGGTTACCGGACGGCCTTCGCGGTCTCGGCCGCGGTCCTGGCGGCCGCGGCGGCCCTCGCTCCGCTCCTCACCCGCCGCGCCGCGGCCCCTGCGGCGGC
>NZ_JBGWAB010000117.1:0-26553 GCF_041862025.1 Streptomyces sp. AB3(2024) | reverse complement strand
AGACCGAGTCTTTTCTTTTGTGTGGGGGGGGGCGCCCCGCGGGGGGGGGCGTGGGGGGGGGGCGGGCGGGGGGGGGGGGGGCCCCCCCCCGCGTCGCCGCACCGCGCCAGGTGTCCGCCCAGCAGCAACTCGGCCCGTGCCCGGTCCAGTCGGGCCTGGGAACGGGACAGTGCCTCGACCGCGCCGGTCAGCAATTCGGTGCGCCGGTCCCCGTCGGCCGCGGTGCCCGCCGCCAGGAGGGCGTGGCCGATCGCGTACGGAGTGCCCCAGCGCTCGGCCAGTTCCCTCGCCTCGACGGCGAGTTCGGCCGCTTCCGGGGTGCGGCCGAGCCGGACGAGGGCCGTGGCGGCCAGGGGCCGCCAGGGGGCCCACGGCCGCCGGTCGAGGCCGGCCTCCGCGAGTCCCTGCTCACACCGCCGCGCGCACGCCAGCGCGCCTTCCGCGTCCCCGCGTCCGAGCCGGATCCGGGCCCGGGTCATCAGGTACGGGATCCTGCCCAGGAGGGTGTGGTCCAGCCGGCTGGAGGCCACCCGGTCGAGCATCGACTCCGCGGCCTCGGTGTCGGCCTGCTCCAGGCGGACGCAGCCCCAGGCGACGAACGGCAGCGCGGAACCACCCTGCCCGGGGTGTTCCACGGCTTCCAGGGCGGCGTGCGCGTCGAGGGCGGCGCCGGGGACGTCGCCCAGGCGGTGGCGCACCATGGAGCGTTCCGCCAGGAGCGACCAGCGGGGCAGGCAGCCGCTGTCGTCGGCCATCGCCAGGTCCAGCATCTCCAGTGCCATGCCGGGCTCGTCGGCCAGGTGGAGCACCTGGGCCGCGCGGGCGCGCATCCAGTCCCGGGGCCCGGCGCCCTCGGCGCGTACCGCCCGGCCCACGAGGTCCACGGCCTCGCGGGCGGAGTCCCCCTCCACGGCGGCGAGCAGGGCACGGGTGAGCAGGCCTCCGCTCCCGGCCGGCGCCCCGCCCTCCCGTAACACCGCCGCGCGGGCCCGTTCGCGTACGGCGGGGAACGCCGACGGCCGGTGCAGACCGGCGGCGAGGACGGCCAGTTCGATCGTCCCCCGCAGTGCGCGGTCCTCGGCCCGGCCGCCGGGCTCGGCGGCCGGCCGGTCGAGTGTCCGGGAGAGCACGGCGAGCGCCGCCGCCGCGTCGCCCGCGGCGAGGGCCGTCATCGCGAACTGCACCGCCACCGAAGCGCGCAGGCGGACGTCACGGGTCTGGTCGAGCAGGCTCCGCAGCGCGTCCAGCGCGTCGGCGGGGTGGGTGGTGGCCAGCGCCCCGGCCAGGTCGAGGGCGGTGCGCACCCGGCCGTGTTCCTCGGGTTCGGCCTCCATCAGCCGCCGCAGGTACGGGGCCGCCGCCGACCGGGGGCCGGCGCGGCCCGCCTGTTCGGCCGCGTCGCGCAGGGCGCCGAGCATCCAGCCCTCGTCGAGCCGGGGCAGCGGAAGCAGGTGCTTCGCCACCTCGGCGGACGCGAAGCCCTCGTCGTTGAGGAGCCGTGCGGCGCGGGTGCGCAGGCGCACCAGTTCCCCGGCCGGGGTGGCGGCGAGCACGGCCGCGTGGAACGCCTCCTCCCCGTCGACGGAGACGAGTTCGTCGTCCCGGTGGCCGTCCAGGAGCGTGGAGACCAGGCGGGGGCGCACGCCGGCGAGCGCGCCGACGCGTTCGGGAGAGGCGACCTGGCCGGTGCCCTCGGCCGTCGCGGACGGCGGGCGGTCGCTCCAGTCCAGCACGGCGGCGGCCCGTACGACGCGCCGCTCCGTCTCGGTCAGACCGCACAGGTGGGCCCGTACCGACGCGGTGTGGACCTCCCGCCACGCCGCGTCGACCCGCCCCACGGACCGGGCCCGCGGAGTGACCCCTGCGCGGCGCAGCCGTAACAGGATGCGCTTCAGGAGGAGGGGGTTGCCGTCGGAGAGTGCGGCGCAGCGCCAGGTGAAGGGGGGTTCCGGCGGCTGCCCCAGGACGCGTTCGACGGTCTCGGCCACCTGTTCCTCGGCCACCGGCCCGAGGCCGACGAGGCGGGTTCCCGGATGCTGGACGATCCTGCCGAGCGCCGACCGTGCCGGACCGGTACCGGAGGCACCCCAGGCGAGCACGGTCAGCAGCCGCGCGCTCTCGGTCCTGCGGATCAGGGACTCCAGCCATCGCAGGGACGGCCCGTCGCACCATTGCGCGTCGTCCACGACGATCACCAGGGGGCCCCGCGCCATGAGGGTGGAGGCCAGCCATTCCGTGCGGGGCGGTACGCGCTCGGCTTCCGCGCCGGGCCCGAACAGCTCGCGGACCGCGCCGTATTCGGTGGTCGCGCGCTCCGCGCGGCCCGCGGTGTGCAGCACGGTGGCCCCGCGCAGCCGGCCGTCACGGCGGAAGCCGTCGATCAGGGCCGTCTTCCCGATGCCCGTGTTCCCGCGCACGACGACGCACCCGGCCCGGCCGGCGTCGGCCGCTTCGGCGCACGCGAAGAGGGCGGCCAGTTCGCCGGAGCGACCGGCCGGTTCGTGGGTGCGGCCGGCCGGTAGGGGGGTCCGGCCGGCCGCGCCCGGCATGATGGGCGCCGCGCCCACAGCGGCGCGCGCCGGTCCGCGCTCCCCGCGCGCGGACGGGGGAAACGCTGCCTGCATGGTGACGGTCCTCGGGATGGATTCCTGTTCGTGCGGCGCGGTCCGGCGGTCGACGGGGCAGACGTGACGGCGGGCCGGACCGTCGACCGGCGTACGGCGGCCGGACGCTCCCCCTCGTTCGGCGCCTGCCGGTACCGGGCCATCCTGCACCGCTCCCCTTGCGAACGCCTTGCCAAGGGCTTGCCGTGGCCGAACGGCCACCTTGGAATACGCCGTTCATCATGTGATGATCCATTTTGTCTGGCGGCGGTCACGCGGTGCGGACCGATTGCCAGCGCAGCCACGTGTGCAAGATGGGGAGCTCCATGCCCGCAATTCCGACGACGGACCGGCCGGCCGAGCCCCTGCTCAGGGTGCTGGGGCCCATGGCGGCCCGCCACGACGGACGCGACCTCCCGCTCGGCCCGCCGCGCCGACGGGCCCTGTTCGCCCTGCTCCTCGTACGCCTCGGACGCGTGGTGCCCACGGAGGTCCTCGTCGAGGAACTGTGGGGCGGGGAGCCGCCGCGCCAGGCCGTCGCGACCCTCCAGAGCCACGTCTCCCACCTGCGCCGCGCCCTGCGGCCGGCGGCCGGGGCGGCCCGGCTGTCGGTGCGGCACCGGGCGCAGGGGTACGTCCTCGACATCGATCCGGAGCACGTCGACGTGTGCCGTTTCGAGCGGCTGGTCGCCGAGGGGAGGCACTTGCTGGAAGGCCACGATCCGGCGGGCGCGCGCGACAGGCTCGGGCTGGCGCTGCGCCTGTGGCGGGGTTCCCCGTACGCGGAGTTCGACGCCCATCCGTCCCTGTACGACGAGACGACCCGGCTGGAACAGGTCCGGCTGACCGCCCTGGAGGTCCACGCGGAGGCCCGGCTGCTCCTCGGCGCGGACGAGGAGGTGGCCGCCGACCTCGACGGGGAGGCCCGCCGCCACCCCACCCGGGAGCGCCTCGTCGGCCACCTGATGACCGCCCTGTCCCGGCTGGGCCGGCAGGCGGAGGCACTGGAGGCGTACGAACGCACCCGCGTCCACCTCGCCGAGGAGTTCGGCGTGGGTACGGACGCCGAGCTGCGCCGGATCCGGACCGCGCTCCTGACCCGGGAACCGGAGGCGGGCCCGCCGGCCGCGGCCCGGCCCGCCCCGGCAGCGCGCGCGGTGGCGGGAGCCGGGGCGGCGGAACGCCGCGCCGCTGAGGGGTGGCACCGTACCGACGGCACCGGGGAGGCCGGCCGGAGCGGCACGCCCGTCACGGAGCCGGACGCACACGGCCCCGTGCTCCCCGAGCCGCCCCTGGAGGGGCAGCCGCTCGACGTCCCGTCCGGGGACCGGTTCGGGGCCCTGTCCGGGGAGCGGCTCGCGGGCGCGCCCGGAGACCTGTCCGAAAACCGGCCCGGTGACCGGTTCCGGGACCTGTCAGGAGACCTGTCCGAGGCCCCGTCGAGGTACCGGGAGCGGCTCGCGGGCGCGCCCGGAGACCGGCTCTCGGACCCGCGTCCGGACACCGGCACTGCACCGCCACCCCGGCGGGCGGCGGCCGGGCGGCCCGGGACCGACCGCCCGGCCGGCCCCTCGCCCTTCACCGGCCGCTTCCGCGAACTGGACGGCCTGACGACCGCCGTGGCCGACGTGCGCGTGGGCCACGGGCACGTGGCCGGGGTGCTCGGCCCCGCCGGCATGGGCAAGACCCGCCTGCTCCTCGAACTCGCCCCCCGGCTGGAGGCCGTCGGCAGGGGAACGGACGGGGACGACGGGCTGGAGGTGGTCTGGAGCCACTGCTTCCCCGGCGAGGGCGTCCCGCCCTACTGGCTCTGGACGCAGGTCCTGCGCAGGCTGTCCGCCACCCGCCCCGACGCCTTCCGGGACGCGGCGCGGCCCTTCGGCGCACTGCTCTCCCCCGTGATGCCCGAACGGACGGCAGGGGACGGCGCCACGGCCGGCCCCGGATCCGATGCCGGAGCCGGAGCCGATTGGGCCCAGGCCCGGTTCCTGACCAACGACGCGGTCTGCGAGGTACTGCTCGCCCTGGCCGCCCGGCGCCCGCTGGTGCTGTTCCTGGAAGACCTGCACTGGGCCGACACCGCCTCCCTGGACCTGCTCCGCCTGCTGAGCACCCGCCGCCACGGCCACCCGCTCGCGATCGTGCTGACCGCCCGCGACTTCGAGGTCGAATCCGACGCCACCCTGCGCCGGACCTTCTCCGAGGTCCTGCGCGGCCCCCGTACCGAGACCCTGCGGCTGGACGGACTCTCCCGCCGGGACGTCGCCGCGCTCGTACGGGCGCAGGCCGGGCCGGGCGTGGACGCGGAGGTCATCGAGGTGCTGCACCGGCGCAGCGAGGGCAACCCGTACTTCGTCATGCAGCTCCTGTCCCTCCTCGGCGACGCCCGCAGCCTGCACCGGTCCGACGCGGTGGACACGCTCCTGTCCCGCGTGCCCACCGGCGTGCGCGAGGCCCTGAACCAGCGGTTCGCCACGCTCCCCGGACCGGTCCTGCGCGTGCTGCGGCTGTGCGCGGTCCTCGGCACCGAGGTCGACACGGACCTGCTGCACCGCACGGTCGCCGGGGACGAGCCGGTGGCCGAGGCACTGGAGGCGGCGATCCGCGCCGGTCTGCTCGAAGAGGACCCGCACCATCCCGGGCGGCTCCATTTCGCCCACGCCCTGGTGCAGGAGACGCTCGTCGGCGAGCTCGCCCGCAAGGACCTGCACCGGCTGCACGCCAAGATCGCCGAGGCCCTGTCGGCGCGCAGGCGGGGGCGGGTGGGCGACGAGGAGATCGAGCGGGTGGCCCACCACACGTGGCACGCCCAGCGCGCCCTGCCCGCAGAGAGAGCGCTCCCGAGGATGCTCCAGGCCGCGGAACAGGCCGAGCAGCAACTGGCGTACGAGCGGGTGGAGACCTGGCTGCGCCGGGCGGTGCACCTGATCGGCTTCCTGCCCCCGGACGAGACCGCGACCGTACGCCTCGAACAGCAGCTGCACATCCAGCTCGGGCAGGTCCTGGCCACCACGCGCGGCTACGGCCATCCGGAGGCGGAGGCGGCGCTCGCGCACGGCCGGGCGCTCAATCCGGTGACGCGGGCCCCGGAGGACCCGTCGGTGCTCTGGGCCCTGTGCGCGGCCTACCTGGTCACCGGCCGCTACGACGCCTCACGGCAGTTCTCCGGCCTGTTGCGGGACATCTCGCGCCGCGGCTCCGAGCCGGTGGCGGTGCTCGGAGCCGCGTACGGCGAGGGCATCGTGCTGCACGTGCGGGGCATGCTGCCGCAGGCCCTGGCCGAGCTGGAGCACGGCGTCGAGATGGCGGACCGGTACGCCCGCGACGGCCATTCCCTGGCCCGGACCTTCCAGCACGACCCGCGCGTCTCCTGCCGGTCCTACAACGCGTTCACCCACTGGCTCCTGGGCGACCGCGCGACCGCCACGGCACGCCGCCGCGAACTGCTGCGCCTGACCGCGTACGACAGCAGACCATCGGACCGCTCCTTCGCCCTCTACGTGGACGCGGTCGTGGCGGCCTGGGAGGGAGACGCCGGCACGGCCCTGGCCTCGGGCGCCGAGGGTGTCCGGCTCGCGGGTGAGCACGGGCTGCTCTACTGGAAGGCCATGCTCGGCCTGCTCGAAGGCTGGGGCCTGACGCATTCCGCCCGGGAGGCGGAGGGACTGGTCCTGATGCACGCCTCGATGGACCGGCTGCGCGGCTCCAGGACCCTGCTGCGCCACCCCCTCCACCTGGGCCTGCTGGGCCAGGCCCAGCACCACGCGGGGCGCCGGGAGGAGGCGCGGGACACCTTCCACGCCCTCCTGGCGGCGGTCGAGCAGCGCCGGGAGGACGTCTACCTCCACCCGGCGCTGCCCGCCACGGGGCTCATCCGTACCCTGCTGGGCCCGGACGGGACGGTCAGCTCGCCTTGGCGAGGCTCCAGTGGAACTTCCCGCCCCCGACCCATCTGACCTCCCCGGGATCGTCCAGGTCGTGGATCGTGAAACCGGCGGCGGCCGCGGAGAGGAGGACGTCCGTCATGGACCTGGCGGTACTGAAGACCTCGCCGTCGATCTCCACGATGCGGAACGGCGGGTCCCCGGGTTGCACACCGAGCACGGTGACGCGCGCCGGGGAGATGTAGGGAATCGTGCCTTCGGTCATCCGAAGCTCGCCTCCACTTCACGGCCGGGGCCGACGCGGGGCGGTGGCCCCTTGTACGTCTACCCCCCTTCGGCACGACTCATGCGCCCCACCCGTTTCTTGACCGGGTTTTCAGTCAGGTGATCGTCCAGTGCTGGAGGGGCGATCCGGCGTCCGGTTGCTGGGTGACCGGGGAGCCGGCGGCCGTGGAGGCGGTGGTGAGCAGCAGCCCGCTCTTCACCGATGCGACGGTGTGGGTGCCGTCCTGGCCCCGGACGACGGTCCAGCGCTGGTTGGCGCCGCCGTGGCAGGTCCACTGGATCACCGGGGCGCCCGCCTCGGTGGAACCGCCGCTGATGTCGGCGCAGAGGCCGGACTCGGCGTTGACGATCTCGTAGGAGCCGTCCGGCTGCCGTGTGAAGTTCCACCTCTGGTTGGCGCCGGTGTTGGGCGTGTAGGTGATCAGCCGGGTGCCCGCGGTGGTGCTGTGGTCGGGGTCGTCGAGGGCCTGGCCACCGGAAACGACCGTGCGGGTGCCGTCGAGGGAGCCGGGTGCGGGTCCCACCGCCGTGAGGGCCAGGGTCTGTTCGGCCGCCGTGCGCCCGCCTCCCACCGCGCCGCCACCGGTGTCGGTCCAGGAGCGGACCGGTGTGGTCTCGGCCTGCCGGGAAGCCGTGGCCGACAGGGCGATGACCAGTCCGCTGTAGCGGTTGACGAGGCGGTAGGTGCCGGTGGGCGCGCCGCCGACGGCGGAGGTGCCGGGAACGACCCACCACTGCCGGCCGACGGCGGGGCCGCCGGACCCGGGCGCGGTGACGGTGGGCTTCGTACCCCAGGCGCGCTGCGCCGTGGAGGTGGCATCGACGCCCAGCAGTCCCCCGGTGGCCGCGTTGGTGATGCGGTAGCTGCCGTCACCGGCGCTGCTGAAGATCCAGGATTCCAGGGCCGATCCGGTGGCCGTGGCCCGGGAGGTGGTGGCGGTGCCGCCCGGGGCGGCCTGGGCGAGGACACGGCCGGCCGCGCCGATCCGGTAGGCCTTGCCGGTGTCGAGCGGCGCGGCGGGGGTGGGGGTGGTGATCGAGACGTTGACGTACTCGGAGGAGGAGCCGTTCGAGCATCCGAACGAGCAGTAGGAGCGGAAGTCCTTGCCGACGATGCCCGAGGCCGTCCTGTTCGCGCCGTCGAGGAACCACCGGTACCAGGACGCGTTGGTGTGGCTCCCGGTGTCGCCGATCAGGCGCCACTTCTGCGTGGCGAGGTTGTCGGTGACGTAGAACTGCTGGGGTGCCGTGCCGTCCTGTTTCACCGCCTGCGGCTCGCCGACGTAGAGGCCGAGGTGGGCGTTGTAGGTGATGTCCATGACGAACAGCGGTGAGGTCGGGGGCATCGCGCCGGCCGCGACCTGCTGGTCGGCCGTCCCGGTGGTGGCCGGATCGTACTCCCGGTCGGCGGGGGTGTATCCCGTGGCGTTCGCGGGGTCGACCGGCACCATGTTGCTCTCGCGGCCTCCGACGCCGGGCTGGGACCAGGCCCCGTCGTACCACTTCTGCCAGGATCCGGGCGCCATCCTGTCCGCGATCGGAGCCCGGGCCACGTGCGCGTGGAACGTCTTCCAGCCGCTGCCCTTGTCCACGATCCTCGAACCGTAGAAGACGTAGAAGTAGCCCGAGGCGGTGTCGGTGAACAGGCGCGGGTCACCGTCGCCGTAGTGGTAGGTCTGCTGGGGGAACGCCGTGGTGTCGCCGCGCGCGGTGCTGTACGGCGAGGTGATGACGTGGTCCTTGACGGCCCAGGTACGGCCCTGGTCGGTGGAGACCGCGTAGTCGATCCCGTCGAAGTGGGAGCCGTCGCCGAAGGGTTGCGGGGTGAACTCGTTGTGGACCAGGCCGTACCAGTCGCCGGTGTCCGGGTCGACCCACACGCCCGTCAGGTCGCAGAAGTTCCGCTGTGAGTAGCCCGATCCGGCCGGGGCGCCGGTGGACTCGACTCCGGTGGGGCTGTTGTTGCAGCGCCAGGTGGTGTCGTTGTTCCTGTCCCTGCTGTCGGCGGGGTTCACCGCGTCGCTGATCCGGCCCGACCGGGTGGCCGTGTCGAGGTCCGTGCCGGTGTAGAAGGTCCACTTGCGCGGGTCGGAGGCTCCGTAGAGCGCGTGGGACTGCTGGTAGTAGAAGGTGCCGTCCTTGTCGAGGTAGGGGACGGCGGGGGTGTCGTCCGGCTGGGTCCAGGACCCCTTCGGACCGACCGTGACGGTGAAGGCGGCGTCCGGCGGCGCGGGTGGGGCGGGTGGGGCGGCCACGGCCGGTGCGCCGAGGGCGGCCAGGGCCAGCGCCGCCGCGACGCACGCGCCCGCGAGTCTGCTTCGAGAGGCTGACACAGCTCCTCCTTCTTCGTTTGGCCGGCCCGCGTCCGTTGCGGGGCCGGCGTGTGTGTGGGGATGCCGGCCCCCGTGCGGACGGGCGGACGGCCGGCCCGTCAGTCGAACGTCTCGACGAACTCCTCCGTCGGTCCGAGATCAGGACGGTCGCGCAACTCGACGCGTTCACCGAGGTGTTGGAGTTCGAGCACGGTGAGCGTGTTCCGGCCCGCCCGCAGGAGGGGGTGGGGCAGGTAGAGCGTGCGCTGCGGCCCCGCTTCCCAGTAGCGGCCGAGCAGGAAGCCGTTGACCCAGAGGAATCCCTTCCCGAATCCGGGCAGGGCGACGAAGGTGTCGGCCGGTTCGTCCACGGTCAGTCGGGCGGTGGCGAATCCCGCCGCCGCGCCGGACACGGACGTCGCGGCGAGCGAGGGGGCCGCGGCGACGTCCGCCGGCGTCCACTCGTCGAGGGGGAGCCGGTGCATGGTCCAGCCGTGGACCATGCGGCGGTCCACGCGCACCCCGCCGAGGATGCCCTTGCCCTGGCCGAGCAGCGGCCCGTAGTTGATCCGCCCCTGGTTCTCCACCAGCAGCTCCAGCCGGACGCGCTTCCCGGTTCCCTCGACGGCGCAGGAAGAGGTCTCCCCGTCCAGGACGCGGACGGGCACACCGTCGGCGAAGACCTGGGCCCGGTCGTGCAGTCCCGAGACCGTCAGTTCGTACGTGCCGGGCGGCAGCAACGGACGGGCGGTGTAGAGCACCAGGCCCGAGGCCTGGCCGAGTTCCTCGAAGCCGAGCGGTACGGGGGCGCGGACGGGGTCACCCGTCGCGCGCAGTGCCTCCAGGAGGGCCGCTCCGCGGGTCACCGGCAGGGTACGGGGGGCGAGCAGGGGCGGATCCGGGGGCACGGGGCGCGACGGGTCCGCGCCGCCGAGTGCGGTGAGCGTCTCGCGCAGGGCGAAGAACTTCGGTGTGAGCCCCCCGTGTTCGGCGACCGGCGCGTCCGAGTCGTAGCTGGTGACGGTGGGCTGGAGCCGGTCGCCGTCGTGGTTGGCACCGGCCCAGAGGCCGAAGTTGGTGCCGCCGTGGGCCATGTAGAGACTGACCGAACCGCCGGCGCCGAGGATGCCGGCCACGGAATGGGCCGCATCGGCCGCCGGGCGGACGTGGTGCTTCTCGCCCCAGTGGTCGAACCAGCCGTTCCAGAACTCGGCGCAGAAGAAGGGCTCGTCGGGGCGGCGCGAGCGCAGCAGCCCGGCCGCGGCGTCGGGGCGCGAGCCGAAGGTGGCGGCGGCCAGTTCTCCGGGCAGGGTGCCGCCGTCGAGCATCAGGGGGGTGGGCCCGTCGGCGGTGTAGAGCAGTTCGGTGACGCCGCGGTCGGTCAGCGCGTCGCGGACCCAGCGGAGGTAGGCGTGGTCGTCGCCGTAGCTGCCGTACTCGTTCTCGATCTGTACGGCCACCACGGGGCCGCCGTGGCGGGCCTGGAGGGCCGCGACGCGGGGGATCAGCTCGTCGAACCAGCGGGCGACCGCTTCCAGGAAGGGCGGGTGCGAGGTGCGCGGGCGCATGCCGGGCGTACCGGTCAGCCAGGCGGGGAGTCCGCCGTTGTCCCACTCGGCGCAGATGTAGGGGCCGGGCCGGACGATCACGTCGAGCCGCTCCCGCCGGGCCAGGCCGACGAACCGCTCCAGGTCGCGCGGGCCGTCGAAGCGGACCTCGCCCCGGGTCCGCTCGTGGAAGTTCCACGGGACGTAGGTGTCGACCGTGTTGAGTCCGAGGGCCGCCACGCGCCGGAGGCGGTCGGCCCACTGTTCGGGGTGGACCCGGAAGTAGTGCAGGGAGCCGGACAGCACGCGGTGCGGTCGGCCGGCGCGCAGGAAGGCGCCGTCGGCGTGAGTCAGCGTGGCCGGGATCCCGCTCGCGGCCGGTCCCAGGGATGTTATCGATGCCAAGGCTCCTCCTGGCGTCCGCGACGGGTCTTCGGAGATCAATCCCGGATCGGACTATGGCAGAGAATGTTATCGATGCCAATGGAGTGCGCACACATGCCCGCAAGCCCGGCGGGAACCGGCCGGGACGGTATGGGGAGCGATATCATCCGTGCTCGTGACGGGAAGGGGCCCCATGGCGAAGCGGAGCGTCGGTGACCAGGAGCGGCCTCCCGGGATGACGGACGTCGCCCGGGTCGCTGGGGTGTCGGCGCAGACCGTGTCGAGGGTGCTGTCGGGCCATCCGAACGTCCAGGAGCGGACGCGCGCGAAGGTGGTGGCTGCCGTGGAGCAGCTCGGCTACCGGCGCAACAACGCGGCGCGGATGCTGAGCTCGGGCCGCAGCCGCACCATCGGGGTGGTGACCCTGCAGACCACGTTCTACTCGCGGGCGGCCGTCACGTCCGGCATCGAGTACGCGGCCCGGGCCGCCGGGTACGCGGTCAGCACGGCCACCACGACCTCCCTGGACACCTCCGCGATCGAGCGGGCCCTGGCCAGGCTGGCCGACCAGGGCGTCGAGGGCGTGATCCTGTCGGTGCCGCTGATCCACACCAGCGAGAGGATCGAGCAGCTCACCCGGTCCACGCCCACCATCACGATCGACGGTTCGCGTACCGACGCGACGGGGGTCGTGGCGGTCGACCAGGACCTCGCGGCCCGGCTGGCGACCCGGCACCTGCTGGAGCTGGGACACGACACCGTCTGGCACGTCGCGGGCCCGGCGCACTGGCTGGAGGCCGTCGGCCGTCGCACCGGCTGGCGCGCGACGCTGGAGGCCGCCGGCCGGCAGGTGCCTCCGCCGCTGGAGGGCGACTGGTCCCCCGCTTCCGGTCATCGGATCGGGCTCGTGCTGGGCCGCGTCCCGGACGTCACCGCCGTCTTCGTGGCGAGCGACGAGATGGCCTTCGGGGTGATCCGGGCCCTGCACGAGCTCGGCAGGCGGGTCCCCGAGGACATCTCCGTCGTCGGCGTGGACGACATCGAGCTGGCCGCGTACTGCACCCCGCCCCTGACCACCGTCGCGCAGCCGTTCGCCCAGATGGGAGCCCTGGCCGTGGCGCGGCTGCTGCGGCACGTCGCGGACCCCGCCGCGGTGTCCGCGCCGGCGTCGGTCGAACCGGAACTCGTCGTACGGGCGAGCACCGCCCCCGTACGAGAACTTAAACAAAAGTAAACAGAATTCCTTAAAAGTCAACAGATCCGCGTGTTATGTTGACGCCATGCAACTGGCCCAGCAAAGGCGCGCGTTCATCCTGGAGGCGGTGCGCCGCGACGGTGCGGTACGGGTCGCCGAGCTCGTCGACCGCCTCGCCGTGTCCGACATGACGGTCCGCCGGGACCTGGACGCGCTCGCGGCGCGCGGCCTGGTCGAGAAGGTGTACGGGGGCGCCGTCGCGGCTCCCGGAACCCGCGTCGAGGAACCGGGGTTCGACGCCAAGGCCGCGCTGGCCGGGCCCGCCAAGGCGGCCATCGCGGAAACGGCCGCCTCCCTGGTCGAGCCGGGCAGCGTGGTCGCGGTCTCGGCCGGCACCACCGCGTGCGCGGTGGCAGCCCGACTGCTGGACGTCCCGCGGCTGACCGTGCTCACCAATTCCCTGCCCGTCGCCGAGCTGTTCCGGTCCGCCTCTCGCGACCGCGGGGAGTCCGCGGTCCCCACCCTGCTGCTGACCGGCGGCGCCCCCACCCCGTCCGCCGCGCTCGTCGGTCCCCTGGCCGAGCTGGTGATCTCCTCCCTCCATGTGGACCTGCTGATCCTGGGCGCGCACGGCGTCAGCGAGGAGGCCGGCCTGACCACCCCGAACCTGGCCGAGGCACAGACCAACCGGGCCCTGATCCGGGCGGCCCGCCGGGTGGCGGTCGTCGCCGACCACACCAAGTGGGGCACGGTGGCGCTGAGCGGGTTCGCCCCGCTCGACCGCATCGACTGCTTCGTCACGGACGCCGGCATGCCCGCGGCGGGCCGCGAGGTCCTGACGGACACCGTCGGCGAGCTGCTGGTCGCCGGGGCGGCGTAGGCACGGCGGGCACCGGACCGCCGGATCCCGCCCGCGCCGGACCGTGCCGCGTCGCACCGCCAGACGGACCGGCGGCTTGTGCACCATTGCGCCGAAATAGTCCTTTACCTGGGTGATCGCGGCGGGTTCGGGGTAGTCACCCGGCATGATCACTGTTGGGGTCGAGGAGGAGTACCTGCTGGTCGACCCGGATACGCTCCTGCCCACTCCGCTCGTGCAGGACGTGCGCGCCACGGCCCGGCTGGCACCGATCGCGGACGAGCGGGAGGTCCAGGACGAACTGCTCCAGGCGCAGATCGAAGTCGCCACCCCCGTGTGCACGGCCCTGGAAGAGGTGGGTGGTCACCTCCTGCGGCTGCGGCACGCGGTCGCCTCCGCCGCTCAGTCGAACGGCTGCCGCGTCGCGATCTCGGCCACAGCGCCGGTCAGGGGCGCCCTCCCCGTGCCGATCACGGGCACGGCGAGGTATCTGAAGATGCGGGGAGAGGCGCGGCTGCTGGTCGACGAGCAGTTGATCTGCGGGATGCACGTCCACGTGGGGATGCCCGACCGGGAGACCGGTGTGGCCGTCCTGAACCGGTTGCGCGTCTGGCTGCCGACGCTGCTGGCGCTCTCCGCGAACGGGCCCCTGTGGGACGGCCGGGACACCGGCTTCGCCAGCTGGCGCACGATCATCTTCGGCCGATGGCCGGTCAGTGGCCCGGCACCGTACTTCGCGGGACTCGCGGACTACGAGGCGCGGGCCGACGCGCTGCTGGAATCCGGACTGGTCCCCGACCGGGGGCAGCTGTACTGGCACGCCCGGCTCTCGGAGCGGTACCCGACCGTCGAGGTGCGCTGCTGTGACGTGCAGCTGGAGGCGGACGACGCGGTGATGCTCGCCGGGGTGGTGCGCGCGCTCGCCGCCACCGCGATCGCCGAGGAGAAGGCGGGAGCCGCTCCGGCGCTGTGCCGGTCCGAGCTGTTGCAGGCCGCGACGTGGCACGCGGCCCGGCACGGGATGGCCGGCACGCTGATGGACCCGCAGGGCCGGCTGCGGAGCAGCGGCGACGTGCTGTGCATGCTGCTGGGCCACATCGCCCCCGCTCTTGAGGAGAGTGGCGACTACCGCGAGGTGAGCTCGCTCCTCCACCGGCTGCTCCAGCGGGGCACGGCGGCCGACCGCCAGCGCCGGGCGCTGGCCGAGGCCGGCCTCCCGGCGCTGGCGGCCCTGATCACCGCCGACGAAAGCACCGCGTGAGCGTCGGCGGGGGGCTGCGGATCGAGCGGCCGTCAGGTGCGCAGACGGCTGTTGGTCCCGTCGTGGTCGTCGGCGTTCTCGTCGTTGAACCAGTAGTCGCCCGCGGCCAGGTAGCGGAAGGAGTGCTCGCTCTTGTCCGGCAGGGCGACGGTGACGGCGCGCATGCCGTCGCGCCGGGGGGCCAGGGTGTGGGTGCCGGGCTGCCAGTCGTTGAAGTCGCCGACCACGCTGACGGGGCCGGGCGGGGTGTTGGCGGGCAGGACGAAGGTGACCTCGGTGCGGTCCTTGCACTGCTTGCGTTCGAGCACGGGGAGGGGCTCCTGACGGCAGGGCTGGTGTGTCTGCCCATGCTCGGACCGCCGACGGTGCCCGGCGCGCGGACGCGGCCGTGGCGCGGCGCCGCCTTCACCCGCCCGGCGCTCCGCCGAGGAACGATGTCCGGGCCCCGCTGTCCGGCGCGCGCGGGCGGTGAGCGGGCCGGGCGGGCGGCCGTGGCGCGGCGTGCCCCGGCCGCAGGTGCCATGCTGGAGGGAAGTGGAGGGCCGACGCCCGGACCGCCGGGCAGGCCCCGTCAGCAAGGGAGAACGACGTGCCTGGTCTTCTTCGAGGAATCGCGCGGACCGCGGTGGTCGCCGGTACGGCGACGGCGGTCTCCAACCGCGTTTCGCGCCGGCAGGGCGGCCGGTGGGCCGAGCAGGAAGCCCAACAACAGCAGGCCGCCCCGCCCGCCCCCGCTCCGGCTGCCCCTCCCCCTCCGCCCCCTCCCGCTCCGACGATGGCGGATGACATGAGCAGCAGGATCGACCAGCTCAAGGAACTCGGAGCGCTGAAGGAGCAGGGACTCCTGACCGAAGAGGAGTTCGCGCAGCAGAAGAGCAAGCTCCTCGGCGGCTGAACGGTCCGTCCGTCCGGGAGCCGGACGGACGGACAGGTGCCCACCGGTGGAGGGACGTTTCCTCCACCGGTGGGCACCTGCGATGACGGCCCGCTGCGCGGCTACGCGCCTTCTCCCGCTTCCTCCGCGTCGAGGGAGGCGAGAATGGCCTGCACGGGAATCCGGCCGCTCGCCACCATCTGCGCGCCGGCGCGCCGCAGGGCCCGGGCGAAGGGTGCGGCCCACCGGTTCTCGTAGACCAGGATCGCGGCCGCGTTGCCCGGCTGGAGGGCGTGGCCGGCTTCGTCGAGGTCGTCCTGGCCGAGCAGGTCGGACGTGACTCCGTCGAAGACGGACAGGCTCACGGAATCCGCGTCGTCCTGGTCGAGGCCCTCGATTTCGAGGGCGGTGACGGTTCCGTCGGCGTCCTTCTGCACGAAACGGAGGTCGAGGATTCGGACGAGGCCCTTGTCCACGAGATCGATCAGCAAGGGGAACGCCTCACCCGTCAGCCGGTTTCCGGGGAACTCGACGACCAGGTAGTCGACGGGGCCCATGTCTTCGATGTCGTCGTTCATGAACGCTCCTGGCTTCGTCAGGCTGGGGAAACGCATCAATGGCCGGGCATGATCCTGTTCTCATTGCAGCACCCGCCGTGCGGCGCCGCACCTCCGCGCCGTGGCCGCGGCGCAGGGCGTGCGGGGCTCGGATCAGCCCGTTCCGGTGAGCTGGTAGAGGCTCCTGGCGACGAGCCACATCCCCAGGAGGAGGCAGGTGACGACGATCGCCGGGTCCTTGTGGCGCTCCAGCCACCCGCGCAGGCCCAGCAGGACGCTTTGGGCCTTCCGGGGCGAGAACACCATGTACAGCTCCATGGCCAGCAGGGTCGAGGTGGCCAGGACACAGAAGGCCATGAGGGCCAGGAAGGACTGGGCGTGGGAGAGGTCGGCCTGCACGACGGTGGCGGCGGCGGCGCTGACCATCCCCCAGGGCTGGAGGAGCACGGCGAGGCCCGCGGCGGACCATCCGGTGGCCTCGTCCATCCGGGCGGTCACGGACGAATCGGGGGTGGCGGCGGAAACCGCGGCACCTTCCTGTGCGGCCGGCTCCGGGCCGGTCGCCCTGCGGCGGCGGCTCAGGCGCCTGCGGTGTTGGCTGTACACGACCAGGCCCAGCCCGATGACCAGCGTGGCCACGAGCGCTCCGATCGACGGGGGCGAGCGCGGCGGCGGCGGCTGGCCGCCGGTGAAGAACAGGACGAGGGCCATCACGGACACCAGGCACGCCAGCCAGGCGAGGATGAACGCCAGGCCGTTGCGCACGCCGCGGGACCCGGACACCACCAGCACGAAGGCCATGATGGGCAGCGGGAACAGTGTCACGGCCAAGCCTATGAGGAGCAGGTCGAGCACCATGGCAGCGGCTCTCGGGAAGGGAGCACCCTGGACCCGGCCCGGTCAGGCGGGCACCGGGGTGAAGGGGAACAGCCCGTCCTCTCCGGAGCGTACGATGCCGTAACTGCTCTCCGGTACCTCGTGCCAGGCGCCGGGCAGGTCCCCGAGGGGTTCGGAGACGATGAGGCGGGTCTCGTCGGAGACCTCCTGGAGGAAGGCGACGTCGGGGTGCAGCCGGCGCAGCGCGTCCACCCGGCTGCTGTAGAACAGGGACCGGGACTCGTGCTGGCTGGAGTAGCGGAAGGCCCACACGCTCTCCCCGTCGGTGACGGCGATCGTCATCTGGAGGGGGAACTCCACGCCGTGGTCGTGTCCGGCGCGTTCCACGACGCCGGCCATCCGGGCGATGGCGTTGGGCGGGTCCTGGTCGAGGCCGAAGGTGAGGGCGAGGTAGAACATCGTCTCGGAGTCCGTGGTTCCCCCGATGTCGGCGTACAGCGCGGGGTCGACGAGCATCGTGAGGTCGCGGCGCATGAGGTGGAAACCGTTGATGGCGCCGTTGTGCATGAACATCCAGCGGCCGTTGCGGAACGGATGGCAGTTCGACTGCTGCACGGCCGTCCCGGTCGACGCCCGGATGTGGGCGAAGAAGAGGTGGGAGCGGACGTGGTCGGCCATCTCCCGCAGGTTGCGGTTGTTCCAGGCGGGGCCGACGTCCCTGAGGAGCGCCGGAGTGGGGTTGCCCTCCGCGTACCAGCCGACTCCGAACCCGTCACCGTTCGTGGTCTCCACACCGAGCTTGGAGTGCAGGCTCTGGTCGATCAGCGAGTGGGCCGGTTTGTAGAGGATGGTGTCGAGGAGCATGGGCGTTCCCGAGTACGCGAGCCATCGGCACATGTGTCATCACCTGCGTCCCTACGGCATCGCGGGAAGCGGATACGTCTTCCCGCTCGCCCCCCGGATGTGCGGCCATCCCATTCTGGGGTGCCTCCTGCGGGAGCGCCACGCGGAGCCGGGCGTCCCGGGCTCCGCCGCCCCTTCGGCCGCGGTCGTACGTGTTGCCGTGCGGGGTGCCCCGGGCGGACCTACGGTTGATGCAGGCCCGACGCTCGCGGGATGCCCGATGCTCCCGCAACCAGCCCTCCCAGGCTCGGCGTCGGGGGCACACGGGAAGGCACACGGAATGGCCACTGCATCAGAAACCCCGGTCCTGGACACCCTCGCCGCCATGACGATGGACTCGCTCGAACGGTGCGGGATGTCCCCGGACATGCTCATCCTCACGCGCATCGCGGCCCTCGCCGCATCGGACGCTCCCCCGATCTCCTACCTCGCCCACATCGACCCCGCCGTGCGGTCGGGCGTGACCGCGGAGCAGTTGCAGGACGTCCTGGTCGCCATCGCCCCGATCGTGGGAACCGCCCGCGTCATGACGGCGGCGGGCAACCTCACCTCGGCCTTCGGCGTCGCCATCGCGGTCGCCGACGCCGAGGCGGAGGCCGAGGCCGAGGCCGAGGCCCAGCGCTGACAGCAGCCCCGCCCCCGCACCGGTGACGGAGCGGGGGCACGGGTGCCGTGAGGAGGCCCCGAATGTCCCAGCAGTCGATCACGGCGATGCGCGCGTCGATCCGCGCCACTCCCGAGGAACGTGCGGCACTCGGCAAGGAGGCCCGGCGCCGCTCGCCGCGGTCGGGACACGCGGTGTACGGGCCGGCTCCGGACAGACGGGATCCGCTCGCGATCCTGGAGGCCCAGTCCGCGACGCGGGTCCGGGAGCTGGTGCCGATCCGCTACGGCCGGATGACCGAGTCCCCGTTCCGGTTCTACCGGGGCGCCGCCGCGATCATGGCCTCCGACCTGGCCGGGAGTCCGGACTCGGGAATCACCGCCCAGCTGTGCGGAGACGCGCACCTGCTGAACTTCCGGCTGCTGGCCTCGCCGGAGCGGGAGCTGATGTTCGACATCAACGACTTCGACGAGACCCTGCCGGGTCCCTGGGAATGGGACGTCAAACGCCTGTCGGCGAGCTTCGTCATCGCGGCGCGGGCCAACGGCTTCGACGGCGCCGAGCGCGCCCGCATCGTGAGCGGCACCGTACGTTCGTACCGCGAGGCGATGATCCGGTTCGCCGCAATGAGCAACCTCGACGTCTGGTACACGAAGGTCGACGCCGCCGACCTCAAGGCCCTGATCACGGACCGGCTCCGCAAGGAAGGCCGGCAGAAGCTGGACCGCGCGCTGACGAAGGCACGGTCCCGGGACACCCTCCAGGTCTTCGACAAGCTCACCCGGTTGGTGGACGGGCATCGGAGGATCGCCGCGGACCCCCCGCTGCTGGTACCGATCGCCGACCTGATGCCGGACGCCGAGCGCAGCGCGCTGGAACGGCAGTTCAGGGCGCTCGTCGAGCAGTACGCGGTCACGCTGCCGACCGACCGGCGCCACCTGCTGGCCGACTACCAGCTGGCGGACGTCGCCCGCAAGGTGGTCGGGGTCGGCAGCGTCGGCACCCGGTGCTGGATCTTCCTGCTCCTCGGCCGGGACGGCGGCGACCCGTTGTTCCTACAGGCCAAGGAGGCCGACGACTCGGTGCTCGCCGAACACCTCGGGGCGAGCCCCTACCGCAACCAGGGCGAGCGCGTGGTCGCGGGGCAGAGGCTGATGCAGGCCACGAGCGACATCTTCCTCGGCTGGCAGCGGGTCGACGGTTTCGACGGCAAGCGCCGCGACTTCTACGTGCGCCAGCTGCGCGACTGGAAGGGCATCGCGATGCCGGAGACGATGACGCCCCTGCAGCTGGAGACGTTCGGCGGCGTCTGCGGCCTGACCCTGGCCCGCGCGCACGCCCGCTCCGGCGACCGGATCGCGATCGCCGCCTACCTGGGCGGCAGCGACGCCTTCGACCGGGCCCTCGTGACGTTCGCGGAGGCCTACGCCGACCAGAACGAGCGCGACCACCGGGCACTGCTCGACGCGGTGCGCACGGGGCGGCTGCCGGCGGAGGAGATCCCGGCCGACTGAGGGGACGCGTACACCACCTGCTCCGCGATGGGAAGACAGTCAACCAACGGAGCGGGGTGGACACGATTGGTTGTGCATACGAAAACCGGGGGCCGGAAGTCGTCTTCCTTCATGGAATCGACCCACGTAAGGCTTGACCGATGAACCTACGGCGTCGTAAATTCAAGCGCAGCGACTCGTGAGCAACTGGAAGGAGGCGAAGTCGGATGTCCACCATCTCCGCAGCGCCTCGCCCCGCTCACCAGATCGCCTGGGCTCCCGGTCGTGTCGCACACGGCTGCTGAACAGCCCCCTTCCCGGCGTGCCCGATAGCGGCCCCGGTTCGCTCCACCTCTTTCACCCTTTACGGCACGTCATTGCGTGCTGCTCTGCTGCGCTCCGGGTTTTCGAGCTGCGCCACTGAAATAGAAAGCTCATGAAATGGCGACTAGGATGGTCAGATCAATCGCGCGCCGAAATGGGGACGTGCCATGGTAGCGGCGCGCATCACGGTCAACGGAAAAGAAACCCCCATCGCACCGGCCGCACCCCACACCACGGTGCTGGATTTCCTGCGCGATCGCGGTCTGACCGGAACCAAGGAAGGCTGCGCCGAGGGTGAATGCGGCGCCTGTTCGATCCTGGTGGCCCGTCCCGGGGTGAACAAGCCCACCGACTGGGTGGCGGTCAACGCCTGCCTGGTCCCGGTCGCGTCGCTCGACGGCCAGGAGGTCATCACCTCCGAGGGCCTCGCCACCGTCGACGAATCGGGCACGCCGACCGCGCTGCACCCCGTGCAGGAGGAGATGGCCGTCCGCGGCGGCTCCCAGTGCGGTTACTGCACGCCGGGATTCATCTGCAGCATGGCCTCCGAGTACTACCGGCCGGACCGCTGCGCGCATGGGGAATCCTCCGAAGCCGCCGAGGCCGACGCAGAACACGGTCCGAACGGTTTCGATCTGCATTCCCTGAGCGGAAACCTCTGCCGCTGCACCGGTTACCGTCCGATCCGCGATGCCGCGTACGCCGTCGGCTCGCCCGCCGAGGACGACGTCCTGGCGCAGCGCCGCGACCAGGCCCCGCCGGAGCCGGCCTCCACCGCGTACGAGCAGGACGACCGTGTGTTCCTGCGGCCGGGCACCCTGGCCGAGACCGCGCAGCTGCTGCGCGACCGGCCCGAGGCGGTCGTGGTCTCCGGAAGCACCGACTGGGGCGTGGAGGTGAACATCCGCTCCCGACGGGCGGACTGCGTGGTCGCGGTCGACCGGCTCCCCGAGCTCCGTGAGCTGCGTGTCGAATCCGATCACATCGAGATCGGAGCGGCACTGACGCTCACCGAGATCGAGCGCCGCCTCGACGGCAGCGTCCCGCTGCTGGCGGAACTGTTCCCGCAGTTCGCGTCCCGGCTCATCCGCAACAGCGCCACCTTCGGCGGCAACCTGGGTACCGGTTCCCCCATCGGCGACAGCCCGCCGGTGCTGCTCGCGCTGGAGGCGTCGCTGGTACTCGCCGACGCCGACGGCGAGCGCGAGGTCCCGCTGGCGGACTACTTCACCGGCTACCGGCAGAGCGTGCGCCGCCCCGGCGAGCTGATCCGCGCGGTGCGCGTTCCGCTGCCGCTGTCGCCGGTCACGGCGTTCCACAAGATCGCCAAGCGGCGCTTCGACGACATCTCCAGCGTGGCGGTCGCCTTCGCCCTCGACATCGAGGACGGGATCGTCCGCAAGGCGCGCATCGGCCTGGGCGGCGTCGCCGCCACCCCGATCCGCGCCCTCGCCACCGAGGCCCTCCTGGAGGGCCGGCCGTGGACGGCGCAGACCGTCGAGGCCGCGGCCGAGGTGCTGAAGGCCCAGGGCACACCGATGAGTGATCACCGCGCCAGCGCCGGATACCGATCCGCGATGCTCGGCCAGAGCCTGCTGAAGCTGTACGCAGAAACCACCGAGGCGGTGTCGTCATGAGCCATTTGTCCGAGATCCCCGAAAAGCCTGTCGTCGGCGTATCCATGCCGCACGAGAGCGCCACCCTGCACGTCACCGGCACCGCGCTCTACACGGACGACCTGGTGTACCGCACCAAGGACGTGCTGCACGCCTACCCGGTCCAGGTCATGAAGACCCACGGCCGGATCACCGCGCTGCGCACCGAGCCCGCGCTCGCCGTACCCGGTGTCGTCCGGGTGCTGACCGGCGCCGACGTGCCCGGTGTCAACGACGCCGGCATCAAGCACGACGAGCCTCTGTTCCCCGACACGGTCATGTTCCACGGCCACGCGGTCGCCTGGGTGCTCGGCGAGACCCTGGAGGCGGCCCGGCTCGGTGCGGCGGCCGTCGAGGTCGAGCTCGACGAACAGCCCTCCCTGATCACGCTGCAGGACGCGATCGCGGCCGAGAGTTTCCACGGCGCCCGGCCGCTGATGGTGGCCGGAGACATCGACGCGGGCTTCGCCGATTCCGCACACGTGTTCACGGGTGAGTTCCAGTTCTCCGATCAGGAGCACTTCTACCTGGAGACGCACGCGGCGCTGGCCCACGTCGACGAGGCCGGGCAGCTGTTCATCCAGAGCAGCACCCAGCACCCCTCGGAGACGCAGGAGATCGTCGCGCACGTCCTCGGCCTGCACAGTCACGAGGTGACCGTGCAGTGCCTGCGGATGGGCGGCGGCTTCGGCGGCAAGGAGATGCAGCCGCACGGGTTCGCGGCCATCGCCGCCCTCGGCGCGAAGCTGACCGGGCGGCCGGTGCGGGTGCGGCTCAACCGCACCCAGGACCTGACGATGTCCGGCAAGCGCCATGGCTTCCACGCCACCTGGAAGATCGGCTTCGACGCCGACGGCCACATCCAGGCCCTGGACGCCACCCTGACCGGCGACGGCGGCTGGAGCCTGGACCTGTCCGAGCCGGTGGTGGCCCGCGCGCTGTGCCACATCGACAACACGTACTGGATCCCCAACGCCCGCGTCGCCGGTCGTATCGCCAAGACCAACAAGACCTCCAACACCGCCTTCCGCGGCTTCGGCGGTCCCCAGGGCATGCTGGTGATGGAGGACATCCTCGGCCGGTGCGCGCCGCTGCTCGGCCTGGACCCGATGGAGCTGCGCGAGCGCAACTTCTACCGGCAGGGCCAGTCGACGCCGTACGGCCAGCCGGTCCCCCAGCCCGAGCGGATCTCCACCATCTGGCGGCAGGTCCAGGACGACGCGGCCGTCGCCGACCGCAAGCGTGAGATCGCGGCCTTCAACGCCGCGCACCCGCACACCAAGCGGGCGCTCGCGCTCACCGGGATCAAGTTCGGCATCTCGTTCAACCTCACCGCCTTCAACCAGGCCGGTGCCCTGGTACTGGTCTACAAGGACGGCTCCGTCCTGATCAACCACGGCGGCACCGAGATGGGACAGGGCCTGCACACCAAGATGATGCAGGTGGCCGCGACCACGCTGGGCATCCCGCTGCACAAGGTGCGCCTCGCCCCGACGCGCACGGACAAGGTGCCCAACACCTCGGCCACCGCGGCCAGCTCCGGCGCGGACCTCAACGGCGCCGCGATCAAGAACGCCTGCGAGCAGATCCGCGGGCGGCTGCTGCAGGTCGCCGGCACCCAGCTGGGCGGGAACGCCTCGGACGTGCGCATCGTCGAGGGCGTCGCACGGATCCTCGGCAGCGACAAGGAGCTGGCCTGGGACGACCTGGTGCGCACCGCGTACTTCCAGCGGGTCCAGTTGTCGGCGTCGGGCTACTACCGGACCGAGGGGCTGCACTGGGACGCGAAGGCCTTCCAGGGCTCCCCGTTCAAGTACTTCTCCTACGGCGTCGCCGCGTGCGAGGTCGAGGTGGACGGCTTCACCGGCAAGTACAAGATGCGGCGCGTGGACATCGTGCACGACGTCGGCGACAGCCTCTCCCCGCTGATCGACATCGGTCAGGTCGAGGGCGGCTTCGTGCAGGGCGCGGGCTGGCTCACGCTGGAGGACATGCGCTGGGACAGCAGTGACGGCCCGAACCGCGGCCGGCTGCTGACCCAGGCGGCGAGCACCTACAAGCTGCCGAGCTTCTCGGAGATGCCCGAGGAGTTCAACGTCCGGCTGATGGAGAACGCCACCGAGGAGGGCGCGGTCTACGGGTCCAAGGCGGTGGGCGAGCCTCCGCTGATGCTGGCGTTCGCGGTGCGCGAGGCGCTGCGGCAGGCCGCCGCGGAGTTCGGGCCCGTCGGAGCCAGCGTGGAACTCGGCGCTCCCGCGACGCCGGAGGCGGTGTACTGGGCGATCGAAGCGGCCCGCAAGGGCGGCGCGCTGCACGAGGGTCACGCGCCCGACGGCAGCGAGGTCTCCGCCGACGCAAGCGTTTTGAGCAATGCCTGACATGACGTGGGTGGCCGCGGTCGCGCGGTTGCGGGCTCGCCGGGAACCCGGCGTGCTCGTGACCGTCGCGACCGTGCGCGGCCACGCGCCCCGCCGGGCCGGTGCCAAACTCGTCGTGGGCCTCACCGACACCTGGGGTTCGATCGGCGGCGGCAACATCGAGGCCGTCGCCATCGACCGGGCGCGCGAGCTGAACCTCGCGCCCGACCCGGAGCCGGAGCTGATGGAGTTCGCCCTCAACGACAAGGTCACCGGCCGCCACGGCGTGCAGTGCTGCGGCGGGGCCGTGACCGTACTGCTCGAACCGCTGCCGGTGGTCCAGTCGGTGGCGGTGTTCGGCGTCGGGCACGTCGGACTGGAGCTGGCGCGCATCCTCGCCCGCCAGAACCTCGATCTGTACCTGGTCGACAGCCGCTCCGACATGCTCGCCGACGAACGGCTCGACGTGCTGGGGGACGCGATGGCAGAGGTCCACGTGCGCCACACACCCCTCCTTCCGGAGGAGGTGCTCGCGGAGCTGCCGCCCGGCACCCACGTCCTGATCATGACCCACGATCACGCCGAGGACGCCGCACTGTGCGACGCCGCTCTGCGTACGCCCGGCCTCGGCTCGATCGGGCTGATCGGCTCGTCCGCCAAATGGACGCGGTTCCGGCAGCGCCTGTCCACCGAGGGCGGTCACGACGCCGCCACCATCGACAGGATCAAGACCCCGATCGGACTGACCGCGATCACCGGCAAGGAACCCGCCACGATCGCGGTGAGCGTCGCGGCGGACCTGCTCCTGACCTTCGAGACGGACCGCCTCCGGGCGGTCCGGGAGACGGACGCGACCCCGAGCGGGCAGGGGCAGCCCGACACGGCGGCGGCTTCGCCCGCACCGTCCTCACCGTCCTTCGCGGCCCGGGCCGGTCTTCCGGCGCTCGGCGCCGCGGCGGACGGGGCTGCGACGGCGGACCAGCGGGCCACAGCGACCCTGGAGGACACGGCGCCGTTCCTGCGACACCTCGAACCGGAAGTCCGGACGCGCCAGCGGCGCCCGGCCCGCGGCCGCGTGTGACACCGGGCCGGCGGACGCGGCCGGCGTCGGGACTCCGGCCCTTGCGGATTCCCGGCGTCAGCCGGCGTGGACGTGGGGGCGGCGGCTGCGGTCGGGTTCGGCCTCGCGGATGACCTCGCGGGTGACGGGTGCGACCTCGCCCTGCCCGAAGAGGAAGAAGCGGAAGAAGTTGGCCATCGGGTTGCCCTCGGTCCACTCGAAGTAGATGTGGGGCCGTTGGCCGGTCTCGTCACGGACGTGGAGCAAGAGCGCGGCGAGCGCGTTGGGGATGCTGGAGCTCTCCAGGGTGAGGACCCGGTAGCGGTCGTGCAGCACCTCGCCGCGGACCTTCAGGCCGGATTCGAACTCGGACGCGTCCAGGACCGTGACCTCGACGAACATCACGTCGTCGGCGGCGGGGATGTCATTGTCCGCGCGGATCTGCTCCTTCTTCTGCCGGTACTCGGCGATGTCCCGGCTGTCCGGCTCGTTGGCGATGAAACGGATCGTCCGGTTGGCGGTGTCGCGGATGAACCGCTGCGCCATGTCGTCGAACTCCAGGTGCGTGACGCGCAGTTCGAAGACGCGGGCGAGGCGGGAGAGCAGCGAGAGGGCCATGATGCCGCCGATGAAGCAGGCGCCGATCTTCACGCCGTCCGGGCGTTCGGCCACGTTGACGGCGGTGGTGTAGACGAAGACGGCGGAGATGATCCCGAAGCCGATCGTCCAGCGGCGTTCACCCGCCCGGCGGGCCGCGATGGTCACCGCGACGGCCGCCGAGGTGATCAGCACCAGGACACCGGTGGCGTAGGCGCCGCCCTGGGCGTCGACGTCGGCGTCGAAGATCCAGGTGACCAGGAACGCGATGAGGGTGAAGACGATGACCATCGGGCGCAGGGCGCGGGCCCAGTGCGGCGCCATGCCGTAGCGCGGCAGGTAGCGCGGCATCAGGTTCAGCAGGCCGGCCATCGCGGAGGCGCCGGCGAACCACAGGATCAGGATGGTCGAGATGTCGTAGACGGTGCCGAAGGCGGAGCCGAGGTACTCGTGGGCGAGGTAGGCGAGTGCGCGGCCGTTGGCCTGGCCGCCCGGCTGGAACTGGGCGGGCGGGATCAGCAGCGTGGTGATGAAACTGCTGGTGATGAGGAAGACGCTCATGATCACGGCGGCCGTGGTCAGCAGCTTCTTGGCGCCGCGGATCCGGCCGGCGGGCTCCTCCTCGGTGTCCTCCGGATCGCCCTGGACGTGGGGCATGACCGCGACGCCGGTCTCGAACCCGGAGAGGCCGAGGGCGAGCTTCGGGAACACGATGAGGGCGATGCCGATCATCATGAGCGGGTTCCCGTGCTCCGCGGTCAGTGCGGCCGTCCAGTCGGGGATGACGTGCGGTTCACTGAGCACCTCCCCCAGGCCCACCGCCACGACGACCACGTTCAGCCCGAGATAGATGGCGACGAGCACCACGGCCACCCCGATGGCCTCGCTGAACCCCTTCAGGAACACCGCGCCCAGCAGGGCGATCATGAGCAGGGTGATCGGGACCTCGTGGCCGTGCAGGG
>NZ_JBGWAB010000116.1:0-26816 GCF_041862025.1 Streptomyces sp. AB3(2024) | reverse complement strand
ATACCACAAGGTGACTGTATTTCAGACGTTTGATCTTCCGATCTGGCGAGGTGGGCCTGGAGGACTGATTCCCCGGTCCCCCTCCCCCCGTCCCGCCCCCGGGGCCGTCGCGACGCGCGACGGCCCCGGGGGCGTTCCGCGGGCGCCGGGCAGAGCGCGGGCGTCGGCTTCACGGAGAAGCTCAACCGGGCGGCGTACACCCTGGGCGGGACTCGTTGCCGCGGGCGACTCGACCCGCCAGGACGCCGAGACCGCCTTACGGGACCTGCCGAGCAGGGCCTCCTTCAGGCGGAGCTTGCGTCGGCGCCGGACGCCTCGACGCTCGCCCTGCCCGTTCTGTTCCTCCGGTCCGCCCCTTTTTGCCGGGCCGCTTCCTGCTCCTGCGCGACTCCTCCCAGGGCCTGCATGAGGTGCCGGCCGACCCGCATCCCTGCGGCGTCATGGTGGGGCGGACCGTCGTGGAGTCCACGCTGACCAGCGACTCCAACGCCGCCCTGTCCTGCCGCCCTCCGCCGACGACCGTACCCAGCCGGTGGAGTACACGGCGGCGGAGATGGTCCGGCTCCCGCCCGACGCCGTGGCGGCTCCCGTGGCGGCCGGGACCGCGGTGGAAGCCGCCACGCCGGTGCTGTTCGAGCCGCGGCTGGTCGTCAGGGCCTCGGCCTGAACTGATGACGGCCGATCCTGGACGTGGGTGATCCTAGTTGTAGAAGTGCGGCAGGAAGCGCTGGTTGGGGGTGGCTTGAGCGCCGCACGACAACAGGGCGAGGTACCTGGGTTTGGTGCCCGTGGTGCCCACGCACAAGCTGGTGTTCTTCTGCATGATGATCCAGGCCCCCGGCTCCTCGACCCAGCGGCAGATGGTGAAGACCTGGGAGGTTTGGCCCTCGCAGTCCCATTCGTTGAGGGCGTCGCCGCTCTTCGCGAAGCGGCCGTTGTCGACGTCGACGCACTTGCCGGTCGACCTGTTGACGAAGTTGAAGTCATACTGGCCGCCACCGGGAACGCTGCGCAGCTTCCACTGGGATTTGCTGGGGTTCCAAGTGTCGCTGACCAGGTGCGTACCGTTGGCGTTGCTCCCGCGTTCGAACGTGAGGTACTTCTCGTGGTCGCTGTCGCTGATCAGCTCGACCACGGACCCGTTCGCCACCAGATGCGTGCGGAAGTAGACCGGGTAGTGGTCGGAGCCGCGGCCGCCCATGCGTGTCCCGCGATAGTTCCCCAGCGCGCGCGACGAGATCATGTAGTCGAGTTCGCCGCCGCTCTGCTGGGTCGCCTCGCCGGTGTGGTAGACCTGGGCGCCCAGGCCCGCGGCGAGGTTGTGCATGCCCTGGTCCGGGTCACGGTTGAAGTCGCCCATGACGGTCCACGCGCGGCCCGCCGCAGTCGCTTGGTTGCGGACCTGGCGTACCAGTTCCTCTGCTTCGTTGTGCGCTCCCGAAGCCAGCGCGTGAACGTTGTAGTAGATGTCGTCGTCCATGCGCAGCCCCAGCGCGGGGCGGGCGCCGGCCCGGCCGGGCGGGGCGACGTAGACCTCGTGGGCCATGGTGTGCGTGACCATGGCGAGGTTGACCCGGGTGTCTCCCAGCGGACTCATCCAGTACACGTAGCGGCTGCCCCAGCGATACAGGCGGACGGTATAGCCGCTGCGGTTGTAGGACTGCTGGAACACCATGCCGTACAAACTCGGTTCCGACCCCGCCTCCTGGACGGCGACGATGTCGTTCTCGTTGCTGAGCTGCCGGACGTCCGACCAGCGGGCGCCTTGCGAGTTGTAGGTCGCGATGGTGTGGGCGTTGGGCGTGTCCGCTGCGGCCGGCGATGCCGGGGCGGGCAGCGCTCGTCGCCCCACGCGGTCGTCCCGGGGCAGTCCCTGCCCGGGTCGAGCCACCCGGGAAGTTCCGCGTCAGCACTGACGCGATGCCCGGCGCCGCCCCATCCGATGTCCGCTGCCAGTACGAGGGCACCAGTGCGCGGGCCGGCGGCCGCTTGTGCTGACT
This sequence comes from Streptomyces sp. AB3(2024), assembly GCF_041862025.1. Lineage (NCBI taxonomy): Bacteria > Bacillati > Actinomycetota > Actinomycetes > Kitasatosporales > Streptomycetaceae > Streptomyces > Streptomyces sp. AB3(2024). The sequence goes on along the minus strand of NZ_JBGWAB010000116.1, from coordinate 24,816 downwards.
GTGATCACCACTGTGCCGACCCGGCGCCGCCCGCGGCAGTCACACGGGGCATCATCTGTGCGCCATGCACTTTTAGGAGGGGTTCCAGGGGCAATGCGTCGGGTGACAGCGGGCCAACGGGCCGCACCCCCGCCGCCCTGTCCCGGGTCGCCGCCGAGACCGGAATCAGCGAGCACGAGAGCCACCAGGCGCAGGACTCCCTCCTCGATGCCTGCCGCCTCCAAGAAGTCCCCGCCACCACCGGCCGCAACGGAACCGCCCCGGATACCGTCCGGCCCGGCCCGGTACCCCCGTGCCCCGCACACGAAGATCCCCGGAAGACGCACTCCCGCAGGCCGACACCGCCCAACCATCACGAAACCCGCCACCCGCGTGACGAAACTCCCCCACGGGCCGGACTGCTGTCGGTGCGCGGCGGCCGTGGCCAGGCGGTCACGGGACAGCCGGGCCGGGGACCTTCACCGGCCTCGCCAGGACCGACATCAAGGCATCGCCCGCTCCGTGCCGTAAGCGGCTCACCGACCGAGGGTGAACCCTGCGCACTGGACCAGACCATCCGGCGGCGAACTGTCCCCGACCCAGCGCACAGCCGGCGATCATGACGGCCGGAGCAGTCGTGTACACGAAGGGACGGACTTGCCGCCCCTGGTGCCGAGATCCCACTACCGTGTCCTTTTACGGTCAGCCCGTCGTGGCGCCCTCTCCGGACAGGGTGAGGGCGGTGTTCACGAGGCCCACGTGGCTGAAGGCCTGCGGAAAGTTGCCGAGCTGGCGTCCGGCGATCGGGTCGTACTCCTCGGCCAGCAGTCCGACGTCGTTGCGCACGTCCAGCAGCCGTTCGAAGAGGGTGCGCGCCTCCTTCTCCCGGCCGGTCAGGTGGAGCGCGTCCGCCAGCCAGAACGAGCAGGCCAGGAAGGCTCCCTCGTCCCCGGGCAGCCCGTCCACGGAGGGGCCTTCGGTGCTGTAGCGGCGGACCAGACCGCTGCGGCCCAGTTCCGCCCGGACCGCGTCGACGGTTCCGATGACCCGGGGGTCGTCGGGCGGCAGGAAGCCGACCCGGGGGATGAGGAGGGTGGCCGCGTCCAGCTCGCGCGAGCCGTAGTACTGGGTGAAGGTGCCCCGCTCGGGGTCGAACCCGTGCTCGCAGACGTCGCGATGGACGTCGTCCCGCATGGTCCGCCAGCGCTCCACGTCCCCCGGCATGGACGGGTCTCCCTCCAGCGCCTGCACGGCCCGGTCGGCGGCGACCCAGGCCATCACCTTGGAGTGCACGAAGTGGCGGCGGGGGCCGCGCACCTCCCACAGCCCCTCGTCGGGGCGGTGCCAGTTGCGTTCCAGGAAGTCGAGGAGGGCGAGCTGGATCTTCCAGGCGTGGCGTTCCTTGGCGAGACCGGTGGTGCGCGCGAGGTGCAGCGAGTCCAGGACCTCTCCGTACACGTCGAGCTGGAGCTGGTCCACGGCCGCGTTCCCGACGCGGACGGGCGCGGAGCCGCCGTATCCGCGCAGCCAGACCAGGTCGCTCTCGGGGATCCGGCGCTCGCCTCCGAGGCCGTACATGATCTGGAGGTCGGCCGGGTCTCCCGCGACGGCCCGCAGCAGCCAGCGGCGCCAGGCGCCGGCCTCGTCGAGGTAGCCGGTGGACAGGAGGGTGCCGAGGGTGAGGGTGGAGTCGCGCAGCCAGCAGTAGCGGTAGTCCCAGTTGCGGACGCCGCCCAGTTCCTCGGGCAGCGAGGTGGTGGCCGCCGCGACGATCCCGCCGGTCGGGGCGTAGGTGAGGCCCTTGAGGGTGATCAGGGAGCGGACGACCGCCTCCCGGTAGGGACCCCGGTAGCGGCAGCGCCCGGACCACTCCTGCCAGTCGGCGAGGCTCTGCTGGAGCGCCTGGTACGGGTCGACCTGCTCGGGGCGCGGTTCGTGCGAGGCGTGCCAGGTGAGTACGAAGGCGACCCGGTCGCCGGGGCCGACGGTGAACTCCGAGCGGGTGCTCTTGTCCTCGCCCCAGGTGTGGACCGGCGGGTCGCTGCGGAACCACACCGAGTCGGGTCCGGCCACGGCGACCCGGTCGCCCTCGCTGCGCCGCACCCAGGGGACCACGTGACCGTAGTCGAAGCGCAGCCGCAGGGTGCTGCGGACGGTGACCCGGCCGGTGATCCCCTCCACGATGCGCATCACCTCGGGCGCGGTGTCCCGTTGCGGCATGAAGTCGGTGACCTTGACGGTGCCGTCCTCGGTCTCCCAGTGGGACTCCAGGACCAGCGAGCCGTCCACGTAGGCGCGGCGGGTGCAGCGCTCCCCGTCGGCGGCGCTCTTCGGGGCGATGCGCCAGTGGCCGTTGTCCTCTTCGCCGAGGAGGGCGGCGAAGCAGGCGGCGGAGTCGAAGCGGGGCAGGCACAGCCAGTCGATGGACCCGTCGCGGCCGACCAGACCGCTGGTCATCAGGTCGCCGATGAGTGCGTAGTCTTCGATGGGTTGTGTCATTTCTCCGCTGTTCCCCCGATCACCCGGGGCCAATCAGGGTGATCGGACGGATCCCTCCGAGAGAGGGATCCGTCCGCCGCGGAGCGGACCGCCTAGTTCCGCACGAGGAGCGTCACGGCCGCGAGGACCACTCCGAGGGCCAGGGCCTGGGCGCCGAGGGCGAGCCGGTGGGTGCGCAGCGCGGGGACGGGCAGCAGCCGGTCGACGGCGAAGCGGCCGGGGCCGGTGAGGGTGAGGGCCGCGGCGGCCACGGCGAGGAGGAGCTCGTACTCCATGCCCTTGGGGGCGAAGAAGGCTCCGGGGCCGTGGACGGCGGCGGCGTTGATCATCGTGCCGAGGACCGCGGCGCCGGCGAGCGGGGTGAGGAGGCCGATGGCCAGGGCGAGACCGCCCAGGGTCTCGGTCAGGCCGGCGACGACGGCCATGGTCTCCCCGGCCGGGTAGCCGCTGGCGGTGAAGAACTGGCCGGTGCCGGTGATGCCGCCGCCGTCGAACCAGCCGAAGAGCTTCTGCACTCCGTGGGCGGCCACGGTCAGGCCGAGGACCACGCGCAGGAGCAGCAGTCCGGCGTCGTGGGGAGCGGTGGAGGCGGTGGGGGCGGTGGGGGCGTCCTGCACGGCCGGTGCCGTGGCCGGGGCCTTCGTCGCGGTGGCGGAGGCGCTGGTCATGGGGGGGGGTTCCTTCCGGTCGGTACGGTCCGAGAGGAGTTGTTCAAATTCGAACCGACAGCCCCGACCCTAACCACTGATTCAAATTGGAACAACCCGTGTAGGCTGACCCCATGGCTGAAACGAGATGGCTGGACGACCGCGAGATGCGGGCCTGGAACGGCTTCCTGGCCGCCTCCGCCCTGGTGAACCGACGCCTCGACCAACAGCTCAAGGACGACTCCGGCCTCTCCCATCCGCAGTACGAGATCCTCGTGCGGCTCGCCGCGGCGCCCGACCGCGAACTGCGCATGACCGAACTGGCCAACGGCCTGATCAACTCCAAGAGCGGCCTGACCTACCAGGTCACCCAGATGGAGAAGGCCGGACTGGTCCGCCGCCGCAGCTGCCCCTCCGACGTCCGCGGGGTCTTCGCGGTCCTCACCGAGGCGGGCCTGGCCCGGCTGGAGGCGGCCGCACCCGGACACGTGACCACCGTCCGGGAGATCCTCGTCGACGTCCTCACGCCCGCGCAGCTCGACGCGCTGGCCGCCGGCCTCGGAGAGGTCAGCCGCCGGCTGCGCGAACAGGGCGCCTGACGGGTAAGAGTCCCTCATGGACGGAAATGCCTGGCTGATCCTCGCCGCGGTCCTCGCCCTCGGGCTGGCGGTCGCGGCGGGCGTACTGCTGGTCCGGGTGTTCGCTGCGCGCAGGCTGCTGCTGGACGCGGGGATCCCGCTGCGCGACAAGGCGCTGTTCTGGGTGGCCGTCGCCTACACCCTCTCGCCCGTGGACCTGATTCCGGACCCGGTGTACCTCGACGACATCGGCGTCCTGCTGCTGGCGCTGCGCTCCTTGCAGGCGGCCGCCTCGGCCGCCGCCGCCAGGAGGCCCTCCGACCGGGCCGCCTGACGGCGCGGGGGCGCCCGCCGTCGCGGGCGCCGAGGACGCCGCACTGCCCATTCCCCGGGACCGTACGGCGTCCGTCCATGGACCGCGGCGCCGGCGGACGGCGCTCGCGGTGCTGCGCCGGGCGCTACTTCGGCATCAGGACGGTGTCGACGATGTAGACCGTGGCGTTCGCGGTCGGGACGTTGCCGCAGACCACGTTCGAGGTGTCGTTGACCTTGTAGGACCCGTCCGAGCCCGCAGTCGTGATCTTGCCCTTCTCCAGGGTGTCGAAGGAGCCGTTCTCCAGTTGCTTGGGGGTGATCGACTGACCCACCACGTGGTACGTGAGGATCTTGGTCAGCGTGGCCTTGTCGGCCAGCACCTTGTCGAGGTCCGCCTTCGGGATCTTCGCGAAGGCGTCGTTGGTCGGGGCGAACACCGTGATCCCCTTGGCGTTGTTCAGGGTGTCCACCAGCCCCGCCTTCTTGACGGCCGTGACCAGGGTGGACAGCGCCGGGTTGTTGGAGGCGGCGGTGGCCACGGGGTCCTTGGCCATGCCGTCGAAGCTGCCCGCGCCCTCCTTGGGCACACCGGCGCACGCCGGGCCGAACGGCTGGTCCATCGCGGCCGCGGGCATCGATCCCGCACTGCTCGGGCTGGTCCCGGCGGCGGCCGCCTCGCTGCCGGACGCGGTGTCCGAGCCGGAGTCGGAGGAGCAGGCGGCCAGGGCGAAGGGCAGGATCGCGGCGGCGGCCACGGCGACGGCGGTACGGCGGAAACGAGGGGTGTTCATGACGGGGGTTCTCCTTGGGATGACTGCCGCCGGAGCGGAGGTTCTGAAGGGGCTGCGGAAGTTCGGGGGGCGGGAGGTCTCGGACGGCCTCGTCGGACCGGGATTCAGTCCACGCTGACCACCACCGAGTGCCGGCCGCTCGCGCCGTCCGGGATGGTCCGGGTGCGCTCCTCGGTCTGGACGGTTCCCGTCCGGTCGGTGGCGCGGACGGTGAGGGTGTGGCCGCCGGGGGCGGCCCGCCAGGGGTAGGACCACTGCCGCCAGGTGTCGGCGCTGTCCTCTGCCGCCAGGTCGGCCTGCTCCCAGGGGCCCTCGTCGACGCGCACCTCGACCCGGTCGATGCCGCGGTGCTGCGCCCAGGCCACCCCGGCGACGGCGACCGGGCCGGTGCGCAGCCGCGCGAAGGGCTTGGGCGTGTCGATGCGCGCCTGCGTCTTCACAGGGGCCCTGCGGGCCCATTTCCGCTTGACCCAGTACGGGTCGTAGGCGTCGAAGGTGGTGAGCTCGATGTCCTGGATCCACTTGCAGGCGGACACGTATCCGTAGAGGCCCGGTACGAGCATCCGTACGGGGAAGCCGTGCTCGAAGGGCAGCGGCTCGCCGTTCATGCCGACGGCCAGCAGGGCGTCCCGGCCGTCCATGACCTCCTCGACGGGGCTGCCCAGGGTCATCCCGTCCGTGGACCGGGCCACCAGCTGGTCGGCCGGGCCGCCCTGGGACGGGGGCCGTACTCCGGCCTCGCGGAGCAGGCCGGCGAGGGGGACGCCGAGCCAGCGGGCGGTGCCGGCGTAGGGGCCGCCGACCTCGTTGGAGACGCAGGTCAGGGTGATGTCGCGTTCGATCAGGTCCCGGCCCAGCAGGTCGGCGTAGGTGTAGGTGCGTGGCCGGGCCACCCCCCGGCCGTGAATGCGCAGCCGCCACGTGTCGGCGGACAGCCTGGGGACCACCAGGGCGGTGTCGACCCGGTAGAAGTCGGCGTTCGGGGTGGTGAAGGGGCTGATCCCGGGAATGCGGAGGGAGGCTCCCCGGGGCAGCGCCGCGGCGGGCGAGGCGGGTGCGGGCAGCCGTACGGCGCCCCGGGTGGCGGCCGCGTCCCGGCCCCGCGAGGCTCCGAGGCGGCGCCCGAGGGCTCCGGCGGCCGTGGCGGTCAGTGCGGTGGCCCCGGCGGCGTACAGAAAGACCCGGCGGCTCCGGTCGGCGCCGCCGGGGGCGGGCTCGGGTCGGGGGGCGGTCAGCAGGCCGGTCAGGAGGTACAGCAGCCCCGCCCCGGCCAGCGCGCCCGCCAGTGAGGGCAGGACATCGGCCGGGCCGGTGGAGTCGGGGCGGGTCAGGGCGGCCGCGCCGCCGACCGCTCCGAAGAGCAGCACCCCGGCCGCGCCGGTGCGCCGGTGGCGGCGGGCGAGGAGGCCGAGGGCTACGGCGAGGAGGCCGAGGACAGCCAGGATCCCGAGCTGGAGGACCAGCTTGTCGTCGGTGCCGAAGTGCCGGATCGCCCAGTCCTTCACGGCGGGCGGCGTGCGGTCGATGGCCGCCCCGCCCACCGCTGTGACGGGCCCGGCCTCGGGGCGTACGGCGACCGAGACCAGCTCGGCGGCGGCCAGGGCCGCGTAGCCGGAGAGCAGGCCGCCGAGCGCCGCCGGGGCGGTGCGGGCGAAGGTGCTGCGGTTGATCCTCACAACGGGTCTTCGGGGCCACCGGTCCGGCGGATTGGCCCATCCGCCCTTCGGGTGAAATCACGTTTGCGGTTGACGTCGGCCGGGGTGCCGGGGAAGGGGCGGCATCCGGCGGAGTGCTGTCGGTGGCCGGTGGCACCATGGCCCCCATGCTTCGTGACGATCTTGACTCCGCCGTGTCCCCGGATTCCGCCGGCTCCCCCTTCGCCTCCCCCGCGGCCCTGCTGGAGGCCGGTCCCGACCGCGACCGCGCCCTCGCCGCATCGGCCGGCGGGGTGGGGCGCGAGGTGTTCACCCAGGCCGAGGCCGTGTTCGGGCGGGAGGAGGTCTCACGCGCCGAGTTCGCTTCGTGGCTGCACTGCGCCGCAAAGGTGCTGGGCCGGGACGCCTACGCCGACGAGGTCGCCGCCGCCGAGCCCGGGATGCCGTGGCGGACGGTGTGGGCCTGGTGGCGTCCGGTCGGCGCCCACCGGGCCGAGCCGAACCTCAGCGGGGACCGCGGCGCCGAGGTCTTCGACGACGCGCGGGGCACCGGGGGCGGGCCGCTGCTCAAAGTGTGGTCGATCTGGACCGCCGAACGCTGGTTCGACCTGACCACCGGTACGCCGTGCCCGGCGCCGGCCGAAGGAACGTACGAGCCCCGGACCGAGGAGGCCGAAGAGGCGGAACCGTTCCTCTTCGACGGCGCCGAGGAGGCCTGGGCGCTCCGGTGCCCCGGCACCTGGGAGGAACCCGTCGCACTCGGCGGGGGCCGCTTCCTGCTCGCCGAGGCGCGCGGCGTGCTGGTCGCCGAGCGCAACCCGGCGGTGGCCGACTGGCCCGCCGGCGGCGCCGACACCGCTTCCTGGGAGGAGGGCGACGGCGAGCCGTGGTTCCTGGACCCGGCGCCGGCCGGCGCCCCGCTGGACGCCGCCCGGGTGGACGGGGTCTTCGGCGCCGGGCACGTGCAGCGGTCGGCGGAGTCCGCGCTGCCCGCCGCCCTGGTGCACGCCCCGACCCGGGAGTTGCTGACCCGGGTCGGCCTGCCCCGCCACTGGGGCGCGGGGGTGACCTCCTTCGAGCTGGACTTCGGCGACGAGGGCCCCGTACGGGCCCCCGAGGACCCGGAGGGCCTGCTGTGCCTCGGCACCTTCGAGTTGGGGTACGGGGACGAGGGGCGGGTGCTGGTCGACGCGGAGACGGGCGTCCTCCTCGTGTCCCGCAACGAGGAGGAGCCGTTCGCCCTGGCCCGTGACGCGGAGACCTTCGTCAGGCTGCTGGAGGCCGTCCGCCGGTACATGGGGGCCTGCTGGGACCCGTACCCGTGCGAGGACGGCACCGGGGCCTTCCACGAGGAGATCGCCGCACTGGAGCCGGCCGCACTGGAGGCCGGCCCCGCACAGGAGCTGTGGGAGCACGTCTTCGCGTCGATCACCGAGCTGAGCGTGTACGGCTACTGAGCACCGGCGGGGTCGGCGGGCCGCCGCGCGCGTGTCGCGGCGGCCCGCACCCCTTGCTGCGGGCCGGTGGGCCGGGCCCCCGGTCAGTCCCCGAGGGCCCGGCCCAGTCCGAGCCGGTCGGTGCCCAATTTGGTGAAGACCGCGGACAGCAGTTCCGGGACCGCCCGGGGGTCGGTGTGCAACTCCTTGGCGATCGCCGCGTTGTCCAGGCCCCGGGCGGCATGGCGCGCCGCCGCGTGCTCGGCGACCGTCAGGCTGTCCTGCTCGGAGGTGTACAGCCGGCGGGGACGCAGCCCGGCCGAGGCGAGCTGGGCGCGGGCCCGGTCCACCAGGACCTCCGCGCCGCAGGCGGCGGCGGTTTCCATGCCCCGGTAGAGCTGCTGCGCCGCCTGGTGCGGGTCGCCCAGGGTGTGCAGGGCCGTCCCGTGGTCGATCAGCGCGTGCGCCAGTTCGGTGGCGGCCGGGGACTGGTCGAGGTGGTCCACGGCTTCCTTGAGCAGGACCGCGGCACGGGCGGGTTCGGCTGCCGCCGCCTCGACGCGCAGGGCGTGGCCGATCACGCTGGCCGCTCCGAACCCGCGGGCGCGCACGACCGCTTCGGCCGCCGTGGCGGCGGCCAGTTCGGTGTCGTGGGTGAGCTGGGCGAGGGACAGGTCGAGCTGCCAGGGGCTCCACGACGGGTTCCGCGTGCCGCGCAGGTCGAGCCGCTTCCCGGCGGTGGACAGGTGGTGTTCCGCCTCCTCGATGCGGCCCTGGGCCAGGAGCAGCTTGCCCCACACGGCTTGCGGGTCGGGGTAGACGACCGCCGGGGGAAATCCTCCGTCGGCCAGCTTGTAGGTCCGGGCGACCTGCCGGGCCTCGGCGACGTCCCCGCGGGCGATCAGCGTCTCGATGAGGGTGCCGATCGCGTACCACTGGGCCGGGATGTCGTGCCCCATGCGGTCGGCGATCTGCAGGCCGTTGCGGACGAAGTCCTCGGCCTCCGCGAGGCGTCCGCGCCGGTAGCGGATGTAGCCGAGCAACGTGTAGACGAACGACAGGTGGGCCCCGCGCCAGCCCTTCGCCTCGAACTCCACGATGGCGGTGTTGAAGAGCTCCTCGGCGCGGCCCGGCTGGTCGCAGTACATGAGGGTGAGGGCCACGACGGCCGGGACCTCGAAGCCGAAGTCCTGGTCGGTCCAGCTCATGCCCCCGTCCAGCGCCTGCTCCACGTACTCCAGGGCGGTGGCGACGGGTTCGCCGCGCAGGGCGGCGTCCCAGGCGCGCAGGCCCAGGATGTGCCGCTCGGCCGGACCGCGGCCGACGATCCGCTTTGCGAACTGGACGAGCAGCCGGGACCGGGCGGGCGAGTTCTCCTCGTCGACCCGGACGGAGTTCCACTTGAACTGTTCGGCCTGCATGCGCAGCCGGGTGCGGGAGCTCGTCGCGTGGCGGGCCTCCTCGGCGAGGAGTTCGGCGGCCTGCGCCAGCTGCCCGGTGTGGCCGAGGGCCTGGGCGAGCCGGTAGGTGATCGCCTCGCGGAGCTCCGGCGCGGTGCTGGGTTCCTCCAGTGCCGTCCTCAGCTGGTTGATGGTGGTCATGGGGTCGTGCAGGAGGTTGGCGGAGCCGAGTTCGAAGAGCACCCCGGCCCGGTGTTCGGCCTCGGGCGGTTCGCGCAGTGCCCGCGCCAGGTAGCGCCGCGCGGCGTCGGGCGCTCCGGCGGAGAAGCTCTCGCGGGCGGCCCGGCGCAGCTGCTGCACCACCCAGGGGTCGCCCTCGGGGTGCATCTCCAGCAGGTGGCGGGCCGCGGCCGTCGGGCCGTGCCCGTCGTCGACCAGGGCCTGCGCGGCCATCCCGTGCATGCCGACGCGCACGCCGGGCGGGATCGAGCGGTAGACGGCGGTGGCGATGAGGGGGTGGAAGAACTCCACGACCTCCTTGCGCTGCAGGCTGGTCAGGACGGTGAGGATGCGCGCGTTGTGCAGCTGGTCGATGGCGTCGGCGGTCTGCGCCTCGCCGAGCGCCGCGACGCCCCCGACGATGCCGACCGGGACCGCGTTGCCGAGGACGGCGGCGGCCCAGGCCAGCCGGACGGTGGAGGGCCCGAGCTGTTCGAGCCGCTCGATCAGGCCGCTGCCCTTGACGGCGGAGGCCAGGTCACGCAGCTGGGGGATGTTCTCCTGGTGCGGTTTGAGACCGCGGTCACGGCCCTTCATGCCCAGTTCGACGACCTCGAAGGGGTTGCCTCCGGTGATCGCCCAGCACTCCCGGCAGAACACGTCGTCGGCGCTGTCCCCGAGGGCCTCGCGCACGATGCGGGCCACGGCGCTCGTGGTGAGCGGGGCCAGTTCGTGCGGGCGGGTCCCCTGGCGGCTCATCAGGGCGCGCAGCGGGGCGGCGTCCGACGGGATCTCGTCGGGCCGGCAGGCCACCACGATCAGCATGGCCAGTTCCTCGGCCCGCGCCGCGAAGGCGGCCAGCCACGCCAGGGATTCGGCGTCGGCCCAGTGCGCGTCGTCGAGGATCAGGACGACGGGCGCGCCGCTGCGTACCGCTAAATGCGTCACGACCCAGTCCAGGCCGTCCCGGACGCCTTGCGGGTCGGGCGCCGTGCGGCTCTTGGCGGCGGCCGTCAGGCCGAGTGCCGGGGCGACGATGCCGTGCCAGCTGCCGAGGACGTCGCGCCGCTCCTGATCGCTCAGGGCGGCGAACGTCGGCTGGATCAGCTGCCGCATGACATGGAACGGGACCTGCTTCTCCTGCTCGCCGCCCCGTGCGAAGAGCACGGTGCAGCCGCGGTCGCCGGCGTGCCGACGGGCCTCGCCGAGCAGGGTGGTCTTGCCTATGCCGCCCGACCCGGCGAAGGTCAGGACGCCTCCGCGGCGGGCGGGCGAACCGGCGTCCGAGACACCGAAGAGTTCGTCCACCGCGCGATGGATCGCCAGAATTTCGGATTCCCGCTCGAGGAGGGGCGCGGGGTCCCACCCTCTCGGTTCCGTGACATGTGACATTCCTGCCCCCTCCTGCGCGTGCGGCCGAGTGTACGACCCCGGGGGCGAGATGTTGCTGCTTAAACTTAATATTGAGGCATCTCGCCACTCTTACGGGGACAATGCTGTACTGTCGGTCGGCTTCATTGCGGTGTGATACTCAGCATTTGACGTAAATCCGTCTAGAAACGAACAAGAACGATCGGATTTCGTCAATTTCGGGCTATAGGAATCATCGGAAGTTCACTCGGCTGGGGAATGCCCGCCGGAACCTCACGCACCGTGACGCCTGGGGCCGGGGTCAGGTGCCAGCGTGACGACACGGTGGCCAGGGCCGTCAGGATCTCCGCCACCGCGAACGTGTCGCCGATGCACTTGTGCTGACCTGCCCCGAACGGCACGTACCGGTGGTCGCGAGGCCGCTCCCCCACATCCCGGCGCCAGCGGTCCGGGTCGAAGACGGTGGGGTCCGGGAACAGGGCGGGGTCGCGGTGCAACGCGTACGGGCTGTAGGCCAGTTCGGCCCCGGCCGGAATGGCGACGCCGCCGAGCGTGAGCGGGGCGAGGGCGCGCCGGGTGAACAGCAGGGGCGAATGCAGGCGCAGCGCCTCCTGGAACACGTCGTGCGCGTACGTCAGCCGCGCCAGGTCCTCGGCGCGGACCGGGCCCTCGCCCACCACCGCGTCGACCTCGGCCTGGAGCCGCTCCTGCACCTCGGGGTGCCGGCCGAGTTCGTGGAAGGTCCATGCCAGGGTGGTCGCCGAGGTCTCCGTACCGGCGAACATGATGGCGATCACCTCGTCGCGCACCTGCTCGGGAGTCATCCCCGCGCCCGTTTCGGCGTCCACGCTCGACAGCAGCAGCGACAGCAGGTCGTGCCGCTCCTCGCCGTCGGACCCGTCGGACCCGTCGGGCCCGTACTGCGCGATCACCTGGTCGATGATCCCGCGCAGTCGCCCGGCGGCGGCGTCGAACCTCCGGTTGAGCGGAATGGGCAGCCGGTCCAGGGACTTGGGCATGACCGCGCGTGCGAGCATGCCCTCCAGGACGATGGGCAGCGAGCGGTGGACCTCCTCCACGGCGGGCCGGCTCAGGTCCCCCGAGAAGATCATCTCGGCGACCGAGGAGAGGGCGTAGCGGCGGGTCTCGGTGACCATCGAGACCTCGCGGCCGGACGTCCACGACGAGGACATCGCCGTGGCCTGGCGGCCCATCACCTCGGCGTACTCGGATATGTGGTTGCGGTGGAAGGCCGGCTGCATCATCCGGCGCTGCTTGCGGTGGAAGTCCCCGTCGGTGGTGACGATGCCGTTGCCGAACACGGGGCGCAGCCGCTCGAAGACCCGGCCGCGCCCGAACCGCTGCGCCTGCTGGACGAGTACGTCGTGGACGTGCTCCGGGCTCGTGAGGACGAACACGGGCCAGGTGCCGATGTCGAGGCGCACGACCCCGCCGTGCTCCCGCAGGGACTCCAGGAAGGCGATCGGCCGTCGCCAAAGCTGCACCGCGTGGCCCAGGAGCGGTAACCGCCCCGGAGCCACGGGTGCCGGGACCACAGAGCCGGGCTGCTCCGTCTGTGCCATGGACCGACTCCCTGTCATGCCACCGAGACCAGGCCGGGGCGGGTGTACGCAGACTCCAGCCCGGCCGCGAACCGTTCGTCGCTGTACCGCGTGCACTCGTAACGCTGCCACAGATCCGCGCCGATGATCCAGTCCTCGTAGCTGCGCACGCACCGGGAGACCGCGTCGCGCACCTGGGGATCGGTCTCGCCGCGGGCGTCCAGGGTCTCGGTCAGCAGCCTCTCGCCGGCGAGGTACTCCTCGATCCGGTCCTGGATGCGGCCCTCGACGGCCCGGACCGCCGCGGGGAGCGAGCAGCCCTCCCAGAAGGAGATGAGGGAGACGAGGTTGTTGTTGTCCCCGCAGGAGTACTCCTTGGGGAGGGAGAAGACGTCGTTGCCCCAGGAGATGATGTCCACGGCGCTCGCGACGAGCGCCCGGTACTCGGGCAGGTCGTGGATGCGCTGCGGCACGTCCAGGCCCAGCCCCGCCTCCACCATGTCCATCATCGGCAGCATCTGTGAACTGTGGCGGCGCATCAGGATGTAGTCCTGGACCGCCGGGCGGCCGTCGCCCTCCCGGTTGCCGGCCTCCTGGTCCAAGGAGTGCAGCATGAGCGGGACATGGGCCCGGTAGCGGGCCGCGGGCCCCTCGGGCATACCGTCCAGGATCCGGTCGCACACGTCGACGAACCCCTTCACCAGGGGGTTGCGGCGGGCCCGCGCTCCACCGCCCGATCCCGTCGCCAGGTGCTCGGTGATCGCGTCGGCCACCGGCCGCCAGGCGGCGACGTCACCCGTCCTGATGAGGTGGTCGTGCTGGTCGTCGAGGACGAACGACCACGCCATCCATTCGGCGAGCAGGACGACCGTTTCGTACGGCACGTCACCGCTCACCCGGCCCGCGAGATGACCGAACCCGATGCCCGCGAATTGGTCCACGGCATCGGTGACGAGTTCGTGGCGCACCGCCCACGTGGCGGCCTCGGCGTTGGCGCGGGCCGCCAGGGGATGTTTGGAATTCCCGAAGGGAAGGTGAAAATCGGGAACAGAGAAAGAGTCGAGCTGGGCCATTGATCCCCCCATGAAAGAGTCCGATTCGCCAATACCCGCTCACGTGAACGATCGCGACGGTCACGATCGCGTGAAGACACCCCTTCTGCTGCGGCATTGTCGGGGCGGCCGGCTGTGGCTGCCGAAATGAACCGGTCATGGAGCGACCAGATCCCGCCGACGCGCGACCACATCAGGCCACCGTTGAACTAATTAACTCGCAGGCCGCAGCGCACTGTCAATGTAGGACGAGAGGAGAAGATGAATTCATCCGGAAAATACCGAAAGTGTATTCGTGCGGAATATGCGAACGGCATACCCGGCGTCGGGCGGGGCCCGCGGCCTACACTGCGAGTGGACACGCGCACTGCCGGAGGAAGGCGACAGGACCGTACTGGAGGTGCCCGGGGACCGCGGACTCGCCCCCGGCCTGCAGCGCGAGTACCTCTCCCTCATGGCAGTCATGATCACCGGCCACCTCGACCACCACCTGATCGAGGTCGTCGCCCCCGACGGCGGCACGGGCCGGGCGGTCGTGGAGAACACCGTCGACCTCACCGGGAGAGAGCCATGAGGATGCTGATCAACACCGCGGACACGGTGGTCGCCGACGCCCTGCGCGGAATGGCGGCCGCACATCCCGAACTGGACGTGGACGTCGAGAACCGGCTCGTCGTACGCCGCGACGCCCGCGAGGGCGGGCGGGTCGGGCTGGTGTCCGGCGGCGGCTCCGGGCACGAACCCCTGCACGGCGGCTTCGTCGGGTACGGGATGCTGTCGGCCGCCTGCCCCGGGGAGGTCTTCACCTCGCCGGTGCCGGACCAGATGCTGCGCGCGGCCGGCGCCGTGGACTCCGGGCAGGGCGTGCTGTTCGTCGTGAAGAACTACACCGGCGACGTGCTCAACTTCCGGATGGCCGCGGAACTGGCCGAGGACGACGGCCTGCGGGTCGAACAGGTCCTGGTCAACGACGACGTGGCCGTCACGGACAGCCTCTACACGGCGGGCCGGCGCGGCACCGGCGGCACCCTCTTCGTCGAGAAGATCGCCGGAGCGGCCGCCGAGGAGGGCGCCCCGCTGGACCGGGTCGCGGCGATCGCCCGTCAGGTCAACGAGTCCTCGCGCAGCTTCGGAGTGGCGCTCAGCGCCTGCACCACCCCCGCCAAGGGCAGCCCGACCTTCGACCTCCCCGACGGGGAGCTGGAGTTGGGCATCGGCATCCACGGCGAGCCCGGCCGGGAACGGCGCGCGATGATGACCTCCCGGGAGATCGCCGAGTTCGCGGTGGGCGCCGTACTGGAGGACCTGGCGCAGTCGGGCCCGGCGGACGCGCCGGTACTTGCCCTGGTCAACGGCATGGGGGCGACCCCGCTGCTGGAGCTGTACGGGTTCCACGCGGAGGTGGCCCGGGTGCTGGAGGCCCGCGGCGTGCCGGTGGCGCGGTCCCTCGTCGGCAACTACGTGACCTCGCTGGACATGGCGGGCTGCTCGGTGACCCTGTGCCGGGCCGACGACGAGCTGCTGCGCCTGTGGGACGCGCCGGTGCAGACCGCCGCGCTGCGCTGGGGCCGCTGAGACGTGGGTGACCGTAGGGTTGCGGTGGGACCGTCCGGGCGGGTGCGAGACGAGGAGATCCGGTGCGTGACGCAGACTTCTTCCGACGCTGGTTGGACGCCGCCGCGGCGTCCGTGGAGCGGGAGGCGGACCGGCTGACGGAGCTGGACTCCCCCATCGGGGACGCCGACCACGGGAGCAACATGCTGCGGGGGTTCGTCGCCGTCCGCGCCGCACTGGCCGGGGCCGACGCGACGGCCCCGCCGGGCGCGCTGCTGCAACTGGCCGGGCGGACGCTGATCTCCACCGTCGGCGGTGCCTCCGGTCCGCTGTACGGGACACTGCTGCGGAGCACGGGCAAGGAGCTCGGGGAGGCCTCCGAGGTCTCCGACGAGCAGGTGCGCGGGGCGCTGGACGCGGGGGTGGGCGCGGTGGCCCGGCTCGGCGGGGCGGCACCGGGCGACAAGACCATGCTGGACGCGCTGGTACCGGGGGTCGCGGCCCTCACCACCTCCTACGGTGACGCCGCCGACGCGGCCGAGAACGGCGCGACGGCGACCACGCCGATGCTCGCGCGCAAGGGCCGGGCCAGTTACCTCGGTGAGCGCAGCATCGGGCACCAGGACCCGGGCGCCACCTCCTCCGCGCTGCTGCTGCGCGCGCTGGCCGACGCCGCCGGGGGCAGCGGCGCCGCGGGCGGTGCGGCATGAGCGGCGGGCCGGTGGTCGGGATCGTGCTGGTCTCCCACAGCGCCGCGGTCGCGGAGTCGGTGGCGGAGCTGGCCCGTGGGCTGGCCGCGGGCGGAGCGGTGGCTCCGGTGGCCCCGGCGGGCGGCGCCGTCGACGGCGGACTGGGGACGAGCGCGGAGCTGATCCTGGCGGCCGCGGCCTCGGTGGACCAGGGGGCGGGGGTGGCGCTCCTGACGGACCTGGGCAGCTCGGTGCTGACGGTCAAGGCCCTGCTGGAGGACGAGGAACTGCCCGCCGGATCCCGGCTGGCGGACGCCCCCTTCCTGGAGGGCGCGGTGGCGGCGGTGGTGGCCGCCTCGGCGGGCGCCCCGCTGGACGCGGTGGTGGCGGCCGCCGCCGAGGCGTACGCGTACCGCAAGGCCTGAGCCCGCACCGCCCGGACCGGCCCGGACCGGCTCCAGTCCCGCGCCCGCGGCCCCAACGGGGCGCGACGGAAGGCGGGATACGCGGACCGGGTGCACGGACCGACCGGGCGGGCAACCCCCTGACGCGGCCGAACCGGCCCGACGGCTCGGGCGCCCGGACCGGCTGGGCAGGCGAACCGGCTGCCCACCGACGCCCACCGACTCCCGACGGTGGCACCGGCGGGACCCGGGGTGGACCCGGTGGCGCCCGACGCGACCCACCCGGCGGTGGACCCGGCAGGGCCCCGCGGTGGACCCGGGGGCCACCGCAGCCGGCCCCACCGCATCCACCGCATCCACCGCATCCACCGCATCCACCGCATCCACCGCATCCACCGCCGGAGGCTACGGGCGCCCGCGCAGGGTTTCGATCTCGCGGCGCTCGCGCTTGGTCGGGCGGCCCGCCCCTCGGTCGCGGATGCCGACCACGGCCGCCTCCACCGGGGTGGGCGGCGGCGGGCTGTTGTCGATGAAGCACTCCGCCGCGACGGGCGCCCCGACCCTCTTGGTCACCGGCCGCCGGACCACGACGACGCGCTCGCGCCCCGCGTGGTAGAGCCGCACCTCGTCCCCCGCGCGCACGCTCTGCGCGGGCTTCGCGCGCTCCCCGTTGACCTTGACGTGGCCCGCCCGGCAGGCGGTGGCGGCGACCGATCGGGTCTTCGTCAGACGCACCGACCACATCCAGGCGTCCACCCTCGCCGTACCGCCCGCATCCGTCGTCCTCGCGTCTGCATCAGCCATGCCCAGACTTTAGCGATCGGAAGGCCGGAAAGCGGAATGAGTTTTGGCGGATAACACAATGGGGATGGCATCTGCGATGGAGATCGTCCCAAACGAATTGCAAATGCGCCAGAAGTGCCCCTACCTTGTCGCCCATGCAGTCCTACACCATCGGACAGGCGGCACGTCTGCTGGGCGTCAGCCCGGACACGGCGCGCCGCTGGGCCGACGCCGGCCGGGTCGCGACCCATCGCGACGAGGGCGGCCGTCGCCTGATCAACGGCCGTGACCTCGCGGCCTTCTCCGTCGAGGTGGGGCACGGCGCCCACGCCGAGGACGGAGAGCCCTACACCTCCGCGCGCAACGCCTTCCCCGGGATCGTCACCGCCGTCAAACTCGGCGACGTGGCCGCCCAGGTGGAGATCCAGGCCGGTCCCCACCGCCTGGTCTCCCTGCTCACCCGCGAGGCCGTCGAGGAACTGGGCCTGGAGGTCGGCATGCAGGCCACTGCCCGCGTGAAGTCCACCAGCGTGCACATCGACCGCACCTGATCCACCCGATCCACCGGGCGCACCGCTTTCCCGTCCGCTCGTCCCCACCCGATCCACCGGGCGCACCGCTTTCCCGTCCGCTCGTCCCCACCCGCTCCGCCCGTCACCGGCGCGGGTCACCACCACGCGGTCCCGGCACCCGGCCGGCCGCCGACCCGACCGAGGAGCCCGACCTTGTACAGCATCCTGAACCGCCGCGCAGCCGCCGCCGCGCTGACCGCCGCCCTGCTCGTCCCGCTGTCCGCCTGTGGCAGCGACGCCGAGAAGAAGGACGACGCCGCGGGCTCCCCGTCCGCCTCGGCCCCGGCCGCGGCCCCGGCCAAGGACGTGAACCTCACCGTCCTCGCCGCCTCCTCCCTCACCGACGTCTTCAAGACCGCCGGTGAGGCGTACCAGAAGTCCCACCCCGGGACGAAGGTCACCTTCTCCTTCGCCGGTTCGCAGGAGCTGGCCGCGCAGGTCAAGCAGGGCGCCCCGGCCGACGCCCTGGTCACCGCCGACACCAAGACGATGGACGGCCTCAAGGGCGAGACCAACGACGCCACGGTCATCGCGAAGAACCGTCTCGTCATCGCCGCGGGCAAGGACAACCCGTTCAAGATCGACGAGCTGAAGGACCTCGCCGACTCCAAGATCAAGGTCGTCCTGGCGGCGCCCGAGGTCCCCGTCGGCCGCTACAGCAAGCAGATCCTCGACGCCCAGAAGATCGAGGTGAAGCCGGTCTCCCAGGAGCCGAACGTCCGCGCCGTCCTGTCCAAGGTCGAGCTGGGCGAGGCCGACGCCGGTCTCGTCTACAAGACGGACTCCGCCAAGTCCGGTGACAAGGTCGTCACCGTCGACATCCCGGACGACCAGAACGCCGTGGCCTCCTACCCGGCCGCGTCGCTCAAGCAGTCCAAGAACGGCGAGGCCGCGGCCGCGTTCGTGGCGTGGCTGAGCACCCCGGAGGCCCAGAAGATCCTCCAGGACGCCGGCTTCCAGAAGGCGTAACCGGCCTGACGTTCGAAGGGGCTGCCCGGTCCGGGGGGACGGGCAGCCCCTTGTCCGTGCCCGCAGAAGGCCCCCCGTCCCCGTCCTTCCCGCCGTCAGGCCCTCCCGCCTCGCGCCGCTTCGACCAGGAATCCGATGAGCAGACTCCGCACCCGCACCCGGCCTCCGCTGGCACTCGCGCTGCCCGCGCTGCTCGCCGTCGCGTTCCTGTTGATGCCGCTGATCGGGATCCTCTCCCGCACGCAGTGGGGCGAACTCGGCACCCACCTCACCAGCCCCGGCGTCGTCGAGGCGCTGAAGCTGTCGCTGGTGGTGTCGCTGTGGGCGCTCGGCCTCTCCCTGCTGCTCGGCGTGCCGCTCGCCTGGCTGCTGGCCCGGGTCCCCTTCAAGGGCAAGGCCCTGGTGCGCTCGCTGGTGCTGCTGCCCATGGTGCTGCCGCCGACCGTCGGCGGTGTGGCCCTGCTGCTGGGCTTCGGACGGCGCGGACTCCTCGGCCCCTGGCTGGAGGACACCTTCGGCATCACCCTGCCGTTCCACACCTCCGGCGCCGTCGTCGCGGCCACGTTCGTGGCGATGCCCTTCCTGGTGATCAGCCTGGAGGGCGCGCTCGGGGGGCTCAAGCAGAGCTACGAGGAGACCGCCGCCTCCCTCGGCGCCCCGCCGGTCCGGGTGTTCTTCACCGTGACCCTGCCCATGGTGGCCCCCGGTCTGGTGGCCGGGGCGGCCCTCACCTGGGCCCGCGCGCTGGGCGAGTTCGGCGCGACCATCACCTTCGCGGGCAACCTGCCCGGCACCACCCAGACGCTTCCCCTCCAGGTGTACCTGCTGCTCCAGGACAAGCCGGAGGCCGCCACCTCGGTGTCGCTGCTGCTGCTCGCCATCGCCATGGGCGTGCTCATCGCCCTGCGCGGACGCTGGACCGGCACCCCGGTCACCGCGAAGGACGCCGGGGCGGGGCTGCCGGCCGAGGAACCCGCGCCGTCCGGCCCGGGGCAGGACGTGCCCCCGTCCGACGGACCCCATGCCGACGGACCCGCTCCCGGGGCTCCCGGCGGGAAGGCCGCGCGGGCCGAGGGCGACCGCTGGCCCCTGCACGCCGAGGTGACCGGCTTCAACGAGCTCACCCTGGACGCCGAACCGGGCACCACCATCGCCGTCGTCGGCGAGAACGGCGCCGGCAAGACCACCCTGCTCCGGGCCCTCCTCGGCCTGACCCCGCGCGCCCACGCCCGGCTGCGCCTCGGGGACACCGATGTCACCACCCTGCCCCCGCACCGGCGCCAGGTGGCCTGGGTGCCGCAGGACGGGGCGCTGTTCCCCCATCTGACCGCCCTCGCCAACACCGCGTACGGGCTGCGCGCCCGCGGGGCCGGGCGCGCCGAGGCCCGCCGCGAGGCGCAGGCCTGGCTGGACCGGCTCGGCGTCGGCCGGCTCGCCCGGCGCAAGCCGGCCCAGCTGTCCGGCGGGCAGGCCCAGCGGGTGGCCCTCGCGCGGGCGCTCGCCGCCCGTCCCCGGCTGCTGCTGCTCGACGAGCCCCTCGCCGCCCTCGACCAGACCACCCGGGCCCACGTGCGGCACACCCTGCGCACGCACCTGTCGGGCTTCGACGGGGTCTGCCTGATCGTCACGCACGATCCCGTCGAGGCCGTGTCGCTGGCCGACCGGGTCCTCGTGCTCTCCGACGGGCGCACCCTGCAGGACGCGGCCCCGGCCGAGGTGACGCGCCGGCCGCGCTCGCCCTGGGTGGCCCGGATGCTGGGCCGCAATGCCTGGCCCGGCACCACCTCCGCCGACGGGCTCGCGCTCGGTCCGGGCGGGCGGCTCGTGGTGGCGGAGGCCCTGCCCGAAGGGGCGGAGGCGCTGGCGATCATCGCCCCGGAGGCGGTGTCGGTACACCGGGAGCGCCCCGGAGGCAGTCCGCGCAACATCTGGCCCGGCACCATACGGGAGATCACCGCGGTCGGCAGCCGGCTGCGCGTCCTGGTGGGCTCCGCCGAGGTCCCCGACCTGGTCGCGGAGGTCACTCCGGAGGCGGCCGCCGAACTCGGGCTGGCCGACGGCGCCGCGGTCTGGACGAGCGTGAAGGCGACCGAGGTCACCCTCGTACGCCTGTAGGGACCGCCCGCCCCGAGCCCTCCCGCATCCCTTTGGACGCAGGAGACGGGCTGACATATGTTCGACCCTGCCCGGGCGGCCCGTCAGCAGGCCCGCCCGGTCCCGCCGTTGCCGTCCGTACCCGTGGGGGGTCCTCCGTCATGTCCTTCAGCGCGCCCGGCTCACCGCCTCCGCCGCCGCCCGGGCAACCGGGACCCGCGTTCCCCGCCCCCTCCTACCCGGCCCCCTCCTACGTCGCCCCACAGCCGGCCGCCCCGGTGCTGCGTTCCCCCCGGGGCCTCGCGACGGCCGTGACGGTGCTGCTCTGCGCGGCTGCCGTCGCCGCCCTCCTGGGGTGCGTCGCCGACCTGTACACGTGGTCGCTGATGAAGGACGTACAGGCCGACCCCTTCGCGGTGCAGCAGCACACCCTCGCAGGCGCGGACCTGATCACCACCCTCACCGGCGGATTCCAGGGCCTGACGCTGCTGGCCACGGCGGTCGTCTTCGTCATCTGGTTCCACCGGGTGCGGACCAACGGCGGGATCTTCAATCCGGGGGCCTTCACCCGGTCCGCGGGCTGGGCCGTGGGGGCCTGGTTCATCCCCTTCGGCAACCTCTTCCTCCCCTACCGGGTGGCGGCGCAGACCTGGGCGGCGAGCGTGCAGCTGGGCCCGGACGGCTCCTTCCGGCGGGTCTCCACGGTGCCGCTGACCTCGTGGTGGATGCTCTGGGTCCTCTCCCGGGTCCTCGACACGACGGCCACGCTGCTCGGCAGCCGGGCGGACACCCCGCAGGCCCTGCGCACCGCGTCCGCCCTGGGCGCGTTCGCCGGTCTGACCACCGTGGCCGCGGCCGGGCTCGGCATCGTCTTCGTGCTCAAGCTGACGGCCCTGCAGAACGTGAAGGCCACACAGGGGCCGTACGCCGCCGCCTGAGCCGGGCCCCTTCGGGACGGGCGCCTTCAGCGCCCGTCCCCGCGCGGCACGGCGAACTCGCACCACACGCACTTCCCGCCGCCCCTGGGCTCCACGCCCCAGCCCTCCGCGAGCCGCTCCACCAGCATCAGGCCGCGGCCCGACACCGCCCAGTCGTCGGCCTCGCGGCGACGCGGCAGGGCGCTGCTGAAGTCCTCGACCTCGATCCGGATCCGGCCCTCGGCCGTCAGCCGCAGGCTGACCAGGCCGCCGCCGTCGGTGTGCACGAGGGCGTTGGTCATCAGCTCGTCCGCCACCAGCTCGATCTCGTCGGCCCGCTCCCGGGCCCCCCAGGCGGCCACCGCCGCCCGGATCAGGTGGCGGCCCATCACCAGGCTGTCGGGGTCCCCGGGAACGAGGCGCTGGTGCAGGGGGCCGCCGCCGCGCGGGGCCGGGGTGCCGCGCCGACGCAGCAGGAGCAGGGCCATGTCGTCCCCGCCGCCCGCGTCCCCGACGAGGTCGCACAGGACGTCGGCCAGTTCCTCGACGTCGACGGGACCGTCGCGGGCCGCCTCCATGAACTCCCGCATCCCGGTCTCCAGGTCACCGCCGGACCGTTCGAGCAGCCCGTCGGTGCAGAGCAGCAGGGTGTCCCCGGGGTGCAGTTCCAGGCTGGTGACGGGGTAGCCGGAGCCGGTGCCCGCCTGCTCGCGCGGGGGCAGGCCGAGCGGCAGCCCGCCCGCCACCTGGACGCGGTGGCAGGTGCCGTCGCCGCGCCGGACGACCGGGTCCAGGTGGCCGGCCCGGACCAGGTGGAGGGTTCCGGTGTTCAGGTCCACCTGGGCATAGGTGCAGGTGGCGAAGCGTTCGGTGGCCAGGTCCCGCAGGAAGGCGGAGGCGCGCGCCATCGCCGCACCGGGGGTGTGGCCCTCCATGACGTAGGCACGGAACACGATCCGGAGCTGGCCCATGACGGCCGCCGCGTCCGTGTCGTGGCCCTCGACGTCGCCGATCATCACCCCGACCCGGCCGTCGCCGAGGGGGACCACGTCGTACCAGTCGCCGCCGATGTCGCGCCCCATCCGCGCCGCCCGGTACCGGACGGCGATCAGCGCGCCGGGCACGTCCGGGATGCGGCGGGGCAGCATGGCCCGCTGGAGGCCCTCGGCGAGGTCGTGCTCCTGCTCGAAGAGGATCGCCCGCTGGAGGCTCTGCGCGATGCCGCTGCCGAGGGCCACCAGGACGTTGCGCTCCTCCGCGGTGAAGTCCCCTTCCCGCTGGTACAGCAGGCCGAGGGCGCCGACGGGCCGCCCCTGGGCGATCAGCGGGAGGTAGACGCCGCTGCGCACGGCGAGCGGCTCGATGTACGGCCACAGTCGCGGATAGTTGAGCTGGAACTGCTCCCGCGAGGCGATGAACACCGGTTGCAGGGTCCGTACGGCCTCGCTCATCGGGAACTGCGCTTCGATCCGCGTGTACTCGATCTCGGGGACGTACGAGCCGAGCTGCCCTTCGGCGACCAGGTGGATGCGGGCGCCGTCCACGATCCCGAGCATGACGCTGACCGCGCCGAGGTGGCCGAGGGCCTCGGGGTCCTTGAGGACGTCGGTCACGTCGTTGACGGTGCGGGCGTGCGCGAGGATCGCGGTGGTCCGCTCGACGACCCCGGTCATACGTCGGCGTCCCTCGTCCCCGTTCCCGGCGGCGCCGGGCTCGTTGGGGTCCGCGGTGGCGTCGCGGAGGATTCCGATGATCCGGTACGGGCGGCCCCGGGGGTCGCGCAGGACGTGCCCCTGGACGTGGGTCCAGGCGGTGCCGCCGTCGCGGCGCAGGGTGCGGAAGTAGGCCCCGTAGTGGTTGCGCCCGTCCCGCAGGGCGTTCTGGACGCGGTGCTCCAGCCGGGCCCGCTCGTCGGGCACGACGCGGGCGAGCAGTCCCTCGGGCGTTCCGGTGAACTCCTCGGCCGGCAGGTCGAGGACCCCGAGGGCGGTGGCGTCCAAATGCATGCGTCCGCTGTCGAGGTCCCAGTCGAAGGTGCCCATGCGATTGAGCGCGAGGCTCAGATCCGGCCGCGCGGGCCAGTCGACCTCGTGGATCCGTCCCCGCTGGTCCATGCAGCCAGGGTCTCACTGTCCCCGGTCCCCGGCATGCCGTCTCCGGCCGCAGCACTAGCTCTCCCCGTTCGCCTCCGCTTCCCCGGGTCCGGACCCGGACGCGGACCCGGACGGGGAGGCGGGGGCCAGGCCCGCGGACGGGGCGGTGGAGGGGGCGGGCGGGGTGGTGGGGCCGCTCGGGGTGCTGCGGTCGGTGAGGGCGGGCGGCTTCGACGCCGGTCCCGAGGGGGTGGACGTGTCCCCGGGGCTGCCCGAGGGGCTCCCGGACGGGGTGGTCTCCGTGGCGGTGCCCTGCGGCGCTCCGGTGCCCGGGGCGCGCGGGGTGCCGGTCACGGGAGATGGGGAGGCGCCGGAGGGCGGCGGGGAGGTGGCCGGCGGGGGCGTGCCGGTCGGCGGGGTGGGGGTCGCCGGCGGCGGTACGGGACGGTCCGGCTTCGGGGCCGCGCCCCGGTCGCGCTCGTACCAGCGGCCGCTCTCGTGGTCGTAGATCACGATCTTGTGCACCACCGTCTTCGACGGTGCGATCACCACGGCCTGGCCGGGCCGGTACGAGGGCCAGGGCTGTCCGGAGCGCTTCGGGTTCGCCGGCAGCGGCACGGGGGCGCCGAGGGGGTTGCCGCACGCGCAGCGGACCCTCGGGACCCCGCGGTCGTCCACCAGTACGGCCGTTCCCGCCTGGAGGACCGCCTGGTAGGGGACGGCCTTGCCGTCGCGGTAGCCGTGGTTGGTGACCCTGGTGTCCGTGCGCAGCTGTACGGGGGTCAGGGCGCGCAGGTAGCCGGGAACGGCCCCGGGTTCGAGGCCGAGGGCGGAGGCGAAGGCCGCGTTCTTGGCGGGCTCGGCGGACAGCGCCGCGATCTGCCTCGGCACGTCACAGCTCGCGACGTCCTTCGTGCCGCCGTAGAGGCCGGGGGCGGAGCCGCTGACGCTGCGGGTCGGGGTGGTGCCGGTGCCCGCCGGGGACGGGGTCGGGTTCGGGGCCGGGCTGTACGGGGGCGGGGTCGCCTCCCGCGCGGCCGTGGACTCGGTGAACGGAGCGGGGCCGGTCACCGCGGCCGGCTGGAGGAACACCTCTGCCCCGGCCCGCTGCGTGGGGCCCCCGCCGCCGCCCGGCCGGGTCAGCACCACGACCAGTGCGGCCACGGCGGCCAGCGCCACGGCCGCCGCCGCGATCCGGGGACCGGACCGCCACCAGGGCCGCGACCCGCCCGGCGGC
>NZ_JBGWAB010000115.1:0-27377 GCF_041862025.1 Streptomyces sp. AB3(2024) | reverse complement strand
GCACCGCCCAGGCTCGGGCACCGCCCAGGCTCGGGCACCGCCCAGGCTCGGGCACCGCCCAGGCTCGGGCACCGCCCAGGCTCGGGCACCGCCCAGGCTCGGGCACCGCCCAGGCTCGGGCACCGCCCGGGCTCGGGCACCGCCCGGGCTCGGGCACCGCCCGGGCTCGGGCACCGCCCGGGCTCGGGCACCGCCCGGGCTCGGGCACCGCCCAGAGGGCGAGTGCCCGCCCGGGGCCTCGGCATCCTCTTCGGGCTGGCGTACGACTGCGTCGGCGGGACGCTCGGCCGCCCGCTCGCGCGCAGTCCGCGGGTGGCGGCCCGGCAGCGCCGGGCGGTCGGCGGGGTACACCTGACGCCGGGTCTGACGCGGCCCTGCCCGCCGCGCCCCGAGCGCGCCGGGGCCGCTTCGCTCCCGGCCGGGGCCGACTGCCGAGATCCGGCCAATGTGTTCCCGGCCGGTGACGGTACGGCAGGAGGGTCCGACAGACCGGAAGTCGCCCCCTGTGCCGCCGCCGTGCCGCCTCCACGGGCCGGGGCGGCCTGGTGCGCGTACCCGTACCGGACCCGCACCCGGACCGCGCCGGACCGTTCGACGAGCCCCCGTCACCCGTGCGGCGGAACCCCCACCGCGTCCGGATTTCGATGTACCGGTGCCCGTCCGGCCGGGCCACCGGCCCCCGCTTCCTTGCGGCCGGATGGCGATCGTGTGACAGCAGGGGCCATGGACATGACCTGAGTGGCCAGGGGTGAATACGGTCGGACGACCAGACCCGAACCGATCTGCCTCCCCTACCCCTTGGAGCTCTTCGTGCGCCGCAAAGTCATCGCCCCGAGCGTGCTCGCCGCCTCCCTGCTGCTGGTGATCCCGGCGTCGGCGGCCGGCGCCGGTCCGGGTGCCCCGGGTATCGGCGACCCCTACTACCCGGCCAGCGGGAACGGCGGGTACGACGTCTCCCACTACGACCTGCGCCTGCAGTACCAGCCGAAGACCGACCTCCTGGAGGGCACGGCCACCCTCCTGGCCACCGCCAAGCAGGACCTGTCCCGCTTCAACCTGGACTTCGGCCTCAAGGTCAGCGAGATCCGCGTCAACGGGGTCAAGGCGAAGTTCGCCACCTCCGGGACCCAGGAGCTGGAGGTCACCCCGGCCCAGCCGCTGCAGAAGGGCAAGGAGGCCTCCGTCGTCGTCAAGTACTCCGGCAAGCCCTCGGAGTACAAGGTCGACGGCTGGTCCGCCTGGCAGCGCACCCCGGACGGCGGCATCGCGGCGCAGGAGCCCGACTCGGCGGCCTGGTGGTTCCCGAGCAACGACCACCCGCTGGACAAGGCCACCTTCGACGTGTCGGTCAACGTCCCGGACGGCACCCAGGCCATCAGCAACGGCGTGCTCCAGTCCCAGAGCTCCAGGCTGGGCTGGACCCGCTACAACTGGCGTTCCAACAAGCCTCAGGCCACCTACCTGGCCACCCTCGCGGTCGGCAAGTTCGACATCACCACCGACAAGACCGCGAGCGGCCTGCCCGTCCTGAACGCCTACAGCAAGGACCTCGGCGACAACGCGGGCGCGGCGCGCGCGAGCGTGGAGCGGACCACCGAGGTCGCGGAGTGGCTGGAGGGGGTCTTCGGCCCGTACCCGTTCAACGCGCTCGGCGGCTACGTACCGAACGTGCCCTCCGGTTTCGCCCTGGAGACGCAGACGCGGCCGTTCTACAGCCCGCGCCAGTTCGCCAACGGGGCGAACGTCTCGGTGGTCGTGCACGAGCTGGCCCACCAGTGGTACGGCGACAGCGTGTCGGTCGACAACTGGAAGGACATCTGGGTCAACGAGGGCTTCGCCCGCTACAGCCAGTGGCTGTGGTCGGAGAAGGAGGGCGAGGGCACCGCCCAGGAGCTCGCCGACTGGACGTACGCCTCCCGTCCGGCCGAGGACCCGTTCTGGCAGGTCAAGCCGGGTGACCCGGGTGCCGAGAACCAGTTCCACGGGGCCGTGTACGACCGCGGCGCCATCGCGATCCAGGCGCTGCGCAACGAGATCGGCGACGAGAAGTTCTTCAAGATCCTCAAGGGCTGGCCGACCGAGCGCGCCTACGGGAACGCCAAGGTCGGGGACTTCGTCCGGTACGCGGAGAAGATCTCGGGCAAGCCGCTCGCCCAGCTCTTCGAGACCTGGCTGTACACCCCGGGCAAGCCCGCCTTCGGCGCCCCCACCGCCAAGCCGGGCGCCCGCTCCCTGGCCCCGGCGAAGCCGGCCGAGGAACCGAAGTCCTGGAAGAAGATCGTCGCGACGAACGACATCCACGAGCACTGATCCGGCCCGGGAACGGACGCGCGCGCCGGTGCCCCCTCAGCGGGTGCCGGCGCGCCGTCGTGCGCGGGCGGCGCGGGCGAGCGGCAGGTAGCGCAGCCGCTCGGGCAGGAGCGGTACGAGGATCCGCAGGGCCGTACTCATCCGCCGGAGCCGGCGCTCCTGCCCGGGGGTCCACTCCAGGCCGAGGACGGCCCGCGCGTCGGGCGGCATGAACCCGACGGTGACGAAGGCCCGGAAGCGCAGGTAGGCGGTCCGCAGCAGCGGCCAGGAGACCCGCAGCAGCAGCCCGGCGACCGGGGAGGCGAGCTCGGGGCGGGGCAGGTCCGCGTCGGTGGCGAGCAGCTCGCGGGCCACCTTGGTGGGCTCGATCTCCTCGGCCAGCATCCGCCGGTAGTACGGCCAGAACTCCTCGACCGTCTGTGGCATGTCCCGGTCGCGGAGCCCGAGGATCCGGCCCACCTGGAGCCACTCGCGGTAGAGCAGGCGTTCCTGGGCCGGGGTGATGCGGCGGAAGAGGTAGCGCCCGGAGTACAGGGCGATGGGGAAGCCGGTGGCGTGCACCCAGGCGTAACAGGCCGGGTCGAGGGAGTGGTAGCGGCGCCCGCGGGTGTCGGTGCCCTGGATCTCCTTGTGCAGCCGGCGCACCCGGCGGCCCTCGGCGGCGGCCTCGTCCCCGCCGTACACCCACAGCTGGACGGAGCGCAGTGAGCGTTCGCCGCGTCCCCAGGGGTCGGTGCGGAATACGGAGTACTGGTCGACGCCGGCGCCGACGGCCGGGTGGGCGACCTGGAGGGTGAAGGCGGCGGGCAGGGTCAGCAGCGACCGGATGTCCCCGGCGGTGGTCCACAGCACTCCGCCGGGCGGGGGCGGCTCGGGGTCCCGCCCGCGTACGGCGGCCGCTCCGGTGGTGGCGTCCGTGCTCATCCCTGCTCCCCCGGTAGTGCCCCGCGCGCGTCGCGGTCCCTCCATTATCGCCGCCGCGGGGCCTGCGTCCCGCCCGGCCGGACCCGGCCCCACGTTGTCGTGGCCCGGACAGAAAGTCTTGTCGCAGGTGTTACCCCGAAGTAACCGCGGCTGCTTGGATGACGGCGTCGATCTTCCCCCGCAGGAATGACGGAGACCTTCATGCCGCTCACCCCGAACCGCCGCAACCGTGCCGCCGCCACGGCCGTCGCGGCGATCGCCGCCGGCACGCTGACCCTCACCACCGCCCCCGCGGCCACCGCCGCCGGGAACGGCACGACCCCCCGGCTCAGCGTCCTGACGTACAACACGTTCCTGATGAGCAAGAACCTGTACCCGAACTGGGGCCAGGACCACCGGGCTTCGGAGATCCCCAAGGCCTCCTTCTTCCAGGGCCACGACGTGGTGGTCCTCCAGGAGGCCTTCGACAACGGCGCCTCGGACGCGCTGAAGGCGAACGCGTCCGCGCAGTACCCGTACCAGACCCCCGTCGTGGGCCGCAGCAAGAGCGGCTGGGACGCGACGGGCGGCTCCTACTCCTCCACCACCCCGGAGGACGGCGGCGTCACGGTCCTCAGCAAGTGGCCGATCGTCCGCAAGGAGCAGGTGGTCTACAAGGACGCCTGCGGCGCCGACTGGTGGTCCAACAAGGGCTTCGCGTACGTGGTGCTGGACGTCAACGGCACCAAGGTGCACGTGGTCGGCACCCACGCCCAGTCCACCGACCCGGGCTGCGGCGCGGGCGAGGCGGCGGAGATGCGCGCCCGGCAGTTCCGGGCCATCGACGCCTTCCTGGACGCCAAGAACATCCCGGCGGCGGAACAGGTCATCGTGACCGGCGACATGAACGTCGACTCGCGCAGCCCCGAGTACGCGAGCATGCTCGCCAACGCCGACCTGGCCGACGCCGACAGCCGCACGGGCCACCCGTACTCCTTCGACACGGCGCTCAACTCGATCGCGAACTACCGCTACCCGACGGACCCCCGCGAGGACCTGGACTACGTCCTGTACCGCAAGGGCAACGCCCGCCCGGCGAACTGGAACAACAACGTGGTCACGGAACAGTCGGCCCCCTGGACGGTCTCCAGCTGGGGCACCTCGTACACCTACACCAACCTCTCGGACCACTACCCGCTCATCGGCTCCTGACGGAGCCCGGACGGCCACCCAGGCCGGGACCGACTCGACGCCCCCTCCCGCCTTCGGGCGGACGGGAGGGGGCGCTGTCGTGCGTCCGGGATCAATCCAGCGGTAGCGCCTGGTGCGCGGCCACGATGTCGTCGATGCGGCGCGCCAGGTCGAAATCGGCGGCCGTCAGCCGGTTCCCCGCGTCGTGCGTGGTGATCGAGGCGCGCAGGTGGTCAATGCGGAGGTCAAGATCGGCGTGGTGCTGAATGCGCCGGGACCGGTCGGCAATCGTCACGATGGCGGCCACCGCCGCGTGATAGCGAATCGGGTACGTCCGGGTGATCAGGTCGCCCACCTGGGCCCAGCCCGGAAGCCCGGCCAAGTGCTCGGCGATCTCCTCGTGCGTCATCGGCCTCGGCACACCCATGTCATACCCCCTCGGTCACGGGCGCCAGGATCTCTGCGAGGTCCCGGCCTACGGGGGCATCGTGCCACGGCCGCATGGCCCGCTCCAGAGTGGCCAGTTCGCGGCCGAGCGCTTCGTGGAGCACGGTCGCGGTGTCCTCCGGCGGCCGCCCGGGTGTACCAGGGGGCGCCGAGGAACCGTTCCCCCGTGCCCCTGGAGCGCGGCTGCGGCAGCCGGGCCGGAGGGGCGAGCTGATGGCCGTCCTGCACGAGGCGCGCGGCTGCGCCGAGGGCCGGGAGGGGCTCTGACGTGTATGCACCTCAGTCGAGTTCGGCGAGCATGTCCACCAGCGCCCTGCCCTCGTGAGCCCCCTGCCGCAGGAGGAGACCGCCCACCTTGTGAAGCTCACCCCAGGCATGCGGCCGGCCGATCTCGGAGGCATCGTCAATCACGCCGAGTGCCGTTGCCAGGGCTGTCTGCGCCTCCCCGGCACCCGCGTAGGCGTGGGCGAGGCAGGATCCATACCAAGCCCGGTCGCGGCGGAATTCCGGAGCGAACCCGATCAGCCCCTGCGTCAGATTCGCGATCGCGCTGTTCCAGTTCTTCAGGTGCAGGTCGGCCATGCCCCGCTGCGCCGCGAACCAGGACTCGCCGTAGAAGTAGAGCCACGGGGGTGCGTCCGTGGCGCTGGCGATGATCAACTGCGCCTCTTCCAGCCGACGGTAAGCCCCGTCCCCGTCGCCTTCGAGAGCGTGACCGCGGCCGATCATCTGTACGGCCATGGCCCGAGTGGCCTCACTCGCTCCGGCCGTGGACGCGGCGGCGTCACCCAGTCGGATGCAGCGGCGACCGTTGCCCTGGGACCAGGCCAGGTGCGCCTTCATGCTCATGGTCGTGGCGGCCATGTCGCCGTACCCGGATTCCAGCGCCCAGTCATAGGACCGGTCGAACCAGCCCAGCGCCACAGGCGCGTTGTCCTGATCCTGCGCCATCCACGCGAGGAACTGCGCATACTCGGCCATGATCTTGACGAGCCTGTCCGCGACTGGCCCCCGCGCCTGGTCGTAGAGTCCGGCAACTGCCTCGAACTGCGCCGCGACCACGGAGTTCATGACCCGCGAACCCAACGTGTCCTCGGCCCGCCGATGCTCCGCCAGAAGACGCTCCATCGCCGCGAGCGACGGCGCGTCCAGCCGCATGCCCGACGAGGTCACCTGACGTAGGCGCACGGCCTCCGGGTCAGCCACTACGCCGGGCAGGACGAGGGAGGGGAGTGGCATCTCCGGCTCGACGAGCCCCAGCAGTTCGGCAGGGACCCCGAGGCCCTCGATGATCCGCTGACGGACCTCTACGGAGGTCACCGCGCGCCTGCCGTTCTCGATCGCGGAAATATCGGACTGCGCCAGACCCACGACGGCACCCAGTTTGGTCTGGCTGCTGCGCGTCACCTTCCGCCAGGCTTTCAGCAACGCCGACCAGTCCTCCGCCGATGCAGCCGCCCGCAGTTCGGGGTGAACCCATACGTCCAGCGCAGACTCCATCCTCGAAATATAGGGCGGCCCTATAGGACGCGGCAGTGGATCCGCCCGGGAGGCACCCGACATGGTGATTTCACGCCGGGCGGCCGCCGGTACCCAGGGGCGCACCGGTCAGACAGTTCTGTTCCACCACCCGCTGCCGACGGTAGGGAGCATCACCATGCATTCCGGCGAGACGCAGATCGAGGAACTCCTCGGGCAGGCACTGGCCCCCTACTCGCAACGGCCCGACGCCGAGGGCGTCGCCCGTCTCACCGCCGAGTTGGTCGCGAGCGGGCAGGCCCTGTACGCCCAGGTCTCCGCAACCCCGCCCGGACGACGGACGGAGCGCGCCCACGCGGCCCTCACGGAGTGGTCGTACTTCGTCGATGCCGGCCCGCCGGGGCGGGGTGACCACGCGGCCTGGAACCACGCGCGCGTCCTGGCCCGCATCCTGCGGAACATGCTCGCGAGCATCGAGCGGCCGAGTCGGGCTCGGTGACCGAGCGCCTGCGGCAACTGCTGTACGTCCTGATCCTGCTCGGCGCGCTCGCCGTCATCGTCATCGGAACCCACTGATCCCGGCCGCATCCCGTCCAACCGAAAGGACAGCAGCATGACCACGCCCACCGCCCTGAAGCCGTCCGCCCACCACCTCCTCGCCGAGGAAGGATTCGCCCGGGTGGTCCACCTCGTACAACGCGACAACGACGGCGTCGAGGAGGCATTCGCCGTCCGCATCGTCGACGAGGCTCTGAACTTCGTGGCCGCCGCGACCCGGGCCACGGGACGGCACCTGCGACCGTCCAAGCCGGTCGACCTCGGATGGCACGCCCTCATCCTCCACACGGCCATGTACCGGGAGCTGTGCACAGAGGGTGGATCCGCCTGCGCCGCCCCGCCCGAGGCCTGACCCGCCCGGCCCGATCCCACTACAGTCGACTACGTTCCGGAAGGAAGGAGTTACGGTGAGCGAAGGTTCTGAAGGGCCCCGCGTGTGGGTCGATCCTCGGTTCCGTGAGGTGGTGGCCGGTTGGGGTTCACACCAGGTCGTGAGACGTCCGGGAGGGCGTCCACGCCGCGTTTGCCCGCATGGATCCGGGGTGACTCTGATGGTGGATCTCGAAACGGCTGCGCCTCGAAACGTCGAGTGCGGCGCGCGCTTCTCGCCTGAGGCCTGAGTCATCGAACGCCGCCCCGGCCGACAATCTCCCTGTCGGCCGGGGTTCCCTGGTGCGGTGCGGTGCGGATCGGGCCGGGAGTTGCCCCCAAGCGGGCCCCCTCGGCGGGCGTGGGCTCAGTCGCGCAGCGGGCTGTCCGTGGGGAGTTCCCACCCCGTCAGCACGATCCGGGTGTCGGGTCCGTCCCCGACCCGGGCCGTCTGCGGGATCCTGGCCGGGACGAACCAGTCCGAGGGAGGGTGGTCCTCGTGCGGAGCGGGCTCGTAGGCGCCGAGGTGCCATTCGGGCGGTTCGGCCGCCGGGGGCGGGTCGGCCACGATCAGCCCGTCGAAGAAGCTCATGGGCCGATCGTGACACCCGCCACTGACAACCGGTCAGGGCCCGCGATACCTACCGCGGGGCCTCGTAGAGCTCCTCGATCAGGGGGCCGTACTTCTCCCGGACCACCCGTCGGCGCAGTTTCAGCGAGGGGGTCAACTCCCCCGTCTGCGGGCCCCATTCCTCGGCGAGCAGCCGGTAGCGCTTGATCTGCTCGGTGCGGTTGAGCCGGGCGTTGGCGGCGGCCACCGCGCGGGCCGTCTCCTCCAGGACGGCCGGGTGTTCGGCGAGCTCGGCCAGGGAGGCGGTCCCGATCCCCCGGGCGGCCGCCCAGGCCGGGGCCAGTTCGGGGTCCAGGACCAGCAGGGCGACCAGGTAGGAGCGGCCGTCGCCGTGGACGAGGGCCTGGCCGATCAGCGGGTGTTCCTTGACGGTGTTCTCCACCAGGGCCGGGGAGACGTTCTTGCCCGTCGAGGTGATGATCAGTTCCTTCTTGCGGTCGGTCAGCCACAGGAAGCCGTCCTCGTCGAGCCGGCCCACGTCCCCGGTGGGGAACCAGCCCTCGGCGTCGTGGGCGCTCTCGACCGTCCCGTCGGGGCGCAGGTAGCCGTCGAAGACGGTGGCCCCGCGGGTGAGGATCTCCCCGTCCTCGGCGATCCTCAGCTCCAGCCCCTCGATGGGCCGGCCGACCGAACCCAGCCGGAAGGCGTCCCGCCTGTTGACGGTGCACACGCCGGAGGTCTCCGTCAGCCCCCAGGCGTCCATGATCGTGATCCCCCAGCCCGCCCAGAAGCGGACCACGTCGATCGGCATCGGCGCGGTGGCGCTGGCCGTCCACACGAGCCGGTCCAGTCCGGCCATCCGGAGCAACGGGTCCAGCACCCGCTCCTTCGCCTCGGCGTACGAGGCTTCGAGCGCGGCCGGCACCTCCTCGCCGCGCTCCCGGTGGCCGGCGCCGGCGCGCGCCAGGGCGCAGGCCCCCTCGATGGCCCGCTGCTGCTCGTCGGGCAGCCCGGCGAGGACGGCCTTGACGGCGGCGGCGAGCTTCTCCCAGACCCGGGGGACCCCGAAGAACTGCACGGGGTGGCGTTCGCGGACCGCGGCGGCCACGGCGGTGGGGTCCGCGACCAGCCGGACGTGGGCCGCCCGCAGCAGCGGCAGGTAGATGCCGAGGATCCGCTCGGCGATGTGCGCGAAGGGCAGGTAGCAGAGGTGCTCGGCGTGTTCGGGCAGGTCCGTGTCGCGGTCGAGCCGCACCGACTGGAGCAGGATGTTGCGGTGGGTCAGCCGCACGCCCTTGGGGTCGCCGGTGGTGCCCGAGGTGTAGACGACGGTCAGCGGGTCCTCGGGGCGGATCTCGCGCCAGCCCTTCTCGAAGGCGTCGGCCCGGTGCAGCCGGGCACCGCTCGTCCGCACGGACGCGTACGCGGTGTGCGGACCCGCCTCGGCGGCCTCGGCGACCACCAGCCGCTCCAGGGGCGCCGTGGGGTCCCGCAGCAGCGGCTCCCAGCGGGCCAGCTCGCCGACGCCCTCGACGACCGCCACCCGGGCCCGGCTGTGGCGCGCTATGTGGGCGATCTGCTCGGGCGCCGAGGTTCCGTAGACGGTGACGGGGACGGCGCCGAGGTGGACGAGCGCCAGGTCGCTGAGCCAGTGTTCGGGCCGGTTTCCCATCATCAGCAGGACGTGCTCGCCGCGTTCGACGCCGAGGGCCGCGTAGCCCGCGGCGAGGACGGCGACCTCGTGGCGGACCTCGCTCCAGGTGAGGGTGCGCCAGTCGGCGGCCCCCTCGCGCCAGGAGAGGGCGGGCAGCTCGCCGTGTTCGGCGGCGTTGCGGACCAGCAGGGCGGGCAGGGTGAGTTCTTCGGGTCGTCCGGGCAGTCGCAGGTTCGTGGTCATGGGCAGCTCCTGGCCGTTTCACATCGTTGGTGCGACAGCAATACTGTTGAACCCAAGCTGTGGAGCAGAGAGCGAGGAGCGGACGATGGCCGACCGGGCGACCGAGCCGATGCTCACCGTGGACGAGCTGGCGTCCCGGGCCGGTGTCACCGTCCGCACCGTACGGTTCTACAGCACGCGCGGGCTTTTGCCCCCTCCCGTGATCGGACCCCGTCGGGTGGGCCACTACGGACCGGAGCACCTGTCCCGGCTGGCGCTCATCGAGGAGCTCCGGCACCAGGGCATGACCCTGTCCGCGATCCAGCGCTACCTGGACGCGCTCCCCGACGACCTGAGCGCGCACGATCTGGCGATCCACCGGGCTCTGGTGGCCACCTGGGCCCCGGACGCGGCGCGGGAGTTCTCGCGGGCGGAGCTGGAGAAGCGGGCCGGGCGGAGCCTGTCGGACACCGACCTGGGCAGGCTCGCCGCGATGAACGTGCTCGTGGAGGCGGGCGAGGGGTTCCGGGTGGACGTGGGGCTGTTGCGGCTCGGGGTCGCGCTGCTCGACGTGCCGATCGCGCACGGGACGATCCTCGCGGCCCGCACGGTGCTGATGGAGCACGCGCGGACGGCGGCGCACGAACTGACCGCCCTGTTCCGGGACGAGGTGTGGGGACCGTTCACCGAGGGCGAGAGCGATCCGGAGCGGGTGGAGTCCATGAAGGCGCTGTCGGCGCACATGCAGCCGATGGTGGTGCAGGCCCTGGTGACGGCGTTCCAGCGCTCCCTGAAGGCGGAATTGCGGGCGGCGTTCGCCCCGGAGGGCGGGTAGGTTCGCGGTCATGGCAATCATCCACCGCACCACCCTGAGCCCGACCAAGCTCGAACTCCTCGCCGACTGGCTCCCCTTGAGGCCCTGGTACCGGGGGACCGGGGACGTCTCGCGGCTCGCGCGGGCTGGCGGCTTCCGCCTCGACGACCCCGAGGGCGAGGTGGGCATCGAGTTCATGGTGGTCAGCGACGCCTCCGGGGACGGGCCGGTCGCGTACCTGGTCCCGCTCACCTACCGCGGGGCTCCGCTGGACGGCTCCGGGGAGGGGCTGGTCGGCACGCTCGAACACGGGGTGCTGGGGAAGCGCTGGGTCTACGACGGCGTCCACGACCTGGTCCTGGTCGAGCAGTTGCTGGCGCTGCTGGCGGGCCACGCCACGGCGCAGGCCCAGAGCGAGAGCGACACCCCCGACCCGACCGTCGAGGTCCGCGCCGGGTCGGCGGGCGTACCGGCGCCCCTGGCCGGGCCGGGCAAGGTGACCGACACCGCCGACTCCACCCTCGTCGGGGTGGGCCTGGCCGGCGAACCGGGTCCCCTCTTCGACCTCACCCTGTCCCGGGTGCTGCGCCCCGGCTCCGCCGCCGACGGGGCCCTCGGGCAGGTGCTGGCCGGCTGGACCGCCCTGGACGGCTCCGACGCGCGCGGGGTGTTCGCGTTCCTG
Organism: Streptomyces sp. AB3(2024); assembly: GCF_041862025.1. Taxonomy (NCBI): domain Bacteria; kingdom Bacillati; phylum Actinomycetota; class Actinomycetes; order Kitasatosporales; family Streptomycetaceae; genus Streptomyces; species Streptomyces sp. AB3(2024). Next base: position 16,177 of record NZ_JBGWAB010000115.1, on the reverse strand, counting down.
AGCGACGCCGGCCGCTGAGCCGGAGGGCGCCCCGGGCCCGCTCGCGCGCGGGCCCGGGGCGGCCGTTCACAGTGCCCGCGCTCAGTCGGCGTACGTCTCGCCCCGTTCGGCCTTCGCCACGAGGGAGGCGGGCGGGGTGAAGCGCTCGCCGTAGGTGGCGGCCAGCTCGCGGGCACGGGCGACGAAGCCCGCCGGGCCGCCCTCGTAGCCGTTGATGTACTGGATCACGCCGCCGGTCCAGGCCGGGAAGCCGATGCCCATGATGGAGCCGATGTTGGCGTCGGCGATCGAGGTGAGCACGCCCTCGTCGAGGCAGCGGACGGTGTCCAGGGCCTCGGCGAAGAGCATCCGCTCCTTCATGTCCTCGAAGGGGATGCTGGCGTCCGGCTTGGCGAAGTGCTCGCGCAGGCCGGGCCAGATGCGGGTCCGCCGGCCCGTCTCGTCGTACTCGTAGAAGCCGCCGCCGCCGCTGCGGCCGGGGCGGCCGAACTCGTCCACCATCCGGTCGATGACGGTGTCGGCGGGGTGCTCGGTCCAGGTGCGGCCCTCGGCCTCGACGGCCTTGCGGGTCTCGTTGCGGATCTTGCGCGGGAGAGTGAGGGTGAGCTCGTCCATCAGCGAGAGCACCTTGGCCGGGTACCCGGCCTGGGCGGCGGCCTGCTCGACGGAGGCGGGCTCCACGCCCTCGCCGACCATGGCCACGCCCTCGTTGATGAACTGGCCGATGACGCGCGAGGTGAAGAAGCCGCGCGAGTCGTTGACCACGATCGGGGTCTTGTTGATCTGGCGGACCAGGTCGAAGGCGCGGGCGATGGCCTCGTCGCCGGTGCGCTCGCCCTTGATGATCTCGACGAGGGGCATCTTGTCGACGGGCGAGAAGAAGTGCAGGCCGATGAAGTCGACGGGACGCTTCACGCCCTCCGCGAGCCCGGAGATCGGCAGGGTGGAGGTGTTGGAGCAGAGCAGCGCGTCGGGCGCGATGACGTCCTGGACCTCCTGGAACACCCGGTGCTTGAGGGCGGTGTCCTCGAAGACGGCCTCGATGACGGCGTCGCAGCCCGCCAGGTCGGCGGCGTCGGCCGTCGGGGTGATCCGGGCCAGCAGCTCGGCGCGCTCGGCCTCGGTGGTGCGGCCCCGGGAGAGCGCCTTGTCGAGGAGCTTCTCGGAGTACGCCTTGCCCTTGGCGGCGGCCTCGGTGGTGACGTCCTTGAGGACCACCTCGATGCCCGCGCGGGCGCAGGAGTAGGCGATGCCGGCGCCCATCATCCCGGCGCCGAGAACGGCGACCTTCCTGACCTGGCGGGGCGCGACGCCCTGCGGGCGGCTACGGCCGGCGTTGACGGCCTGGAGGTCGAAGAAGAACGCCTGGATCATGTTCTTGGCGGTCTGGCCGGTGACCAGCTCGGTGAAGTACCGGGCCTCGATGGTCAGCGCGGTCTCGAAGTCCACCTGAGCGCCCTCGACGGCGCAGGCCAGGATGTTGCGGGGCGCCGGGTACGGGGCCCCGTTCAGCTGCTTCTTGAGGTTGGCCGGGAAGGCCGGGAGGTTGGCGGCGAAGCGCGGGTTGGACGGGGTACCGCCGGGGATCTTGTAGCCGGGTACGTCCCACGGCTGCTTCGACTCGGGGTTGGCGTCGACGAAGGCACGGGCCTTGGCGAGCATCTCCTCGGGAGTGGCGGCCAGCTCGTGCACGAGGCCGTTGTCGAGGGCGCGCTGCGGGGTGTACTGGGTGCCCTGGAGCAGGACCTTGAGCAGCGCGTCGGCGATGCCCATCAGGCGGACGGTACGGGTGACGCCGCCGCCGGCCGGGAGCAGGCCGAGGGTGACCTCGGGCAGGCCGATCTTGGAGCCGGGCGCGTCGAGGGCGATCCGGTGGTGGGAGGCGAGGCAGATCTCGTAACCGCCGCCGAGGGCGGCGCCGTTGATCGCGGCGACCACGGGCACGCCGAGGGTCTCGATGCGGCGCAGCGAGCGCTTGATGGCGGTGCCGGTCTCGAAGGCGAGGCCCGCGTCCTCGGGGCGCAGCCGGATCATGTCCTTGAGGTCGCCGCCCGCGAAGAAGGTCTTCTTCGCGGAGGTGTAGACGATGCCCCGGATGGAGTCCTTCTCGGCCTCGGCGCGGTCGGCGATCGCCGCGATGGAGTCCTTGAAGGCCTGGTTCATGGTGTTGGCGGACTGGTCCGGGTCGTCGAGGACCAGCGTGACGATGCCGGTCTCGTCCTGTTCCCAGCGGATGGTGCGGGTCTCGGTCATGGGGTGGGTCTCTCCGTGGAAGTCTGGTTCGGCGGGGCCGGGCGGAAGGCGCCGGGCCCGGAGGGGGCCGGGAGGGTCCGGCTCGGGCGCACCGCGCGGCGGTCGGGCCCGGTGGCCGGGCCTTCGCCGCGCCGTGCTGCTGGTCGTCCGGTGCGGATCCCGGCGCGCGGGCGGGGCGGGATCCGGGAGGGACTAGAGGCGTTCGACGATGGTGGCGACGCCCATGCCGCCGCCGACGCAGAGGGTGACGAGCCCGTAGCGCTTGTCCTGGCGCTCCAGCTCGTCGACGACGGTGCCGAGGATCATGGCGCCGGTGGCGCCGAGCGGGTGGCCGAGCGCGATGGCGCCGCCGTTGACGTTGACCTTGTCGAGGGACAGGCCCATGTCCTTGACGAAGCGCAGCACGACGCCGGCGAAGGCCTCGTTGATCTCGACCAGGTCGATGTCGTCGATGGTGAGCCCGGCCTTGGCGAGGGCCTTGCGGGTGGCCGGGGCGGGGCCGGTGAGCATGATGGTGGGCTCGGAGCCGGAGACGGCCGCCGAGACGATCCGGGCGCGCGGGCGCAGGCCGTGGCGTTCACCGGCCTCGCGGGATCCGATGGCGACGAGGGAGGCGCCGTCGACGATGCCGGAGGAGTTGCCCGCGTGGTGGACGTGGTCGATCTTCTCCACCCAGTGGTACTTCTGCAGCGCGACGGCGTCGAAGCCGCCGAGGTCGCCGATGTCGGCGAAGGAGGGCTTCAGCTTGGCGAGGGTGTCGGCGGTGGTTCCCGGGCGGACGAACTCGTCGTGGTCCAGGACCACGAGGCCGTTGCGGTCGGTGACCGGCACGACCGACCCGGCGAAGCGGCCGTCCTTGATGGCCGTCGCGGCGCGCTCCTGGGAGAGGGCGGCGTACTCGTCGACGTCCCGGCGGGAGAAGCCCTCGATGGTGGCGATCAGGTCGGCGCCGATGCCCTGCGGGACGAAGTTGACGTCCCAGTTGGTCATCGGGTCGTTGAACCAGGCGCCGCCGTCGGAGGCCATCGGGACCCGGGACATGGACTCCACGCCGCCCGCGAGGACCAGGTCCTCCCAGCCGGAGCGGACCTTGGCGGCGGCCAGGTTGACGGCCTCCAGACCGGAGGCACAGAAGCGGTTCTCCTGGACGCCCGCCACGGTGTCCGGGAGGCCCGCGGCGATGGCCGCGATGCGTGCGATGTCGGAGCCCTGGTCGCCGACGGGGCCGACGACGCCGAGCACGATGTCGTCGATGCCGGCGGGGTCCAGGCCGGGGTTGCGCTCGCGCAGGGCGTGGATGAGGCCGACGACCAGGTCGATCGGCTTGGTGCCGTGCAGGGCGCCGTTGGCCTTGCCGCGGCCGCGCGGCGTGCGGATCGCGTCGTACACGTACGCTTCGGTGCTCACAAGTCAAGCCTTTCTGAGGTCCGGCGTCAGCCGAGGAGGGAGCGGCCGATGATCTCTTTCATGATCTCGGTCGTGCCGCCGTAGATGGTCTGGATGCGGCCGTCGGTGAAGGCACGGGCGACCCGGTATTCGCTCATGTAGCCGTACCCGCCGTGCAGTTGCAGGCAGCGGTCGGCGACGCGCTTTTGGAGTTCCGTGGCCCACCACTTGGCCATCGAGGCGTGGACGTGGTCCAGTTCGCCGTTGGCGTGGTCGGTGATGCAGCGGTCGAGGAAGGCCCGGGTGACCGCGCACTCGGTGGCCATCTCCGCTATCTCGAAGCGGATGTGCTGGAGCTTGGCGAGGGGCCTGCCGAAGGCCTCGCGCTCCTTCACGTACTGCGTGGTGATCTCCACCAGGTGTTCGGCGGCGGCGATCGCGGCCATCGCGATGCCCATGCGTTCCTGCGCGAGGTTGGTCATCAGGTGGACGAAGGCGCCGTTCTGCTCGCCGAGCAGGTTCTCCTTGGGGACGCACACGTCGTGGAAGAAGAGTTCGGCGGTGTCCTGCGCCTTCTGGCCGATCTTGTCGAGGTTGCGGCCGCGCTCGAAGCCCTCCGTGCCCCGCTCGACGACCAGCAGGGACAGGCCGTGGGCGCCGCCCTCGGGGGTGGTCTTGGCGACCACGATCACCAGGTCGGCGAGGATGCCGTTGGAGATGAAGGTCTTGGAGCCGTTGAGCAGCCAGTGGTCGCCCCGGTCCTCGGCGGTGGTGCGGATCCCCTGGAGGTCGCTGCCCGCGCCCGGCTCGGTCATCGCGATCGCGGTGATGGTCTCGCCGGAGCAGAAGCCGGGGAGCCAGCGCCGCTTCTGCTCCTCGGTGGCCAGCGAGGTGAGGTACGGGCCGATGATGTCGTTGTGCAGGCCGATGGCGAGGCCGGGGGCCCCGGCCCGGGTGAACTCCTCGGCGATCACGGCCGCGTAGCGGAAGTCGGGGTTGCCGCCGCCCCCGTACTCCTCGGGCACGGCGAGGCCGAGCAGGCCCTGGCGGCCCGCGGCCCGCCAGGCCTCGCGGCTGACGATGCCGTCCTTCTCCCACTGGTCGTAGTGCGGCAGCACCTCCTTGTTCAGGAAGGTGCGGACGGTCTCGCGGAACGCCTCGTGGTCGGCGTCGAAGATACGGCGTTGCATCGGTCCGGTCCCCCTAGAGCCAGCTCTTGACGGTTTCGATCAGCCGGGCCGGCTCGGGGCCGACGGGCGTGACGTTGAGCATGGTGACGCCCGCCTCCCGGAACGCCTCGACGCGCTCGCGCACGTAGCCCTCGGGCCCGCACAGGGTCATGAGCTCGCAGAACTCGTCGGGGACGGCGGCCGCGGCGTCGCGCTTGCGGCCGGCGAGGTAGAGCTCCTGGATCTTGCGGGCCTCCTCGCCGTACCCGTAGGCGACGGCGAGGTCGTTGTAGAAGTTCTTTCCGGGCGCGCCCATGCCGCCCACGTACAGGGCGATCTGCGGGCGGGCGAGGTCCCGTGCGGCGGCCGCGTCCTCGCCGATGGCCAGCAGGCCGCCGGCGACGGTCTGGAGCGGGCCGAGTTCCGGGGACCTCTTGGCCGTCCCCTCGGCGAGCGGGCCGCCCCACACCCGGGCGGCCTTCTCCGGGATGAAGAGGGTGGGCAGCCAGCCGTCCGCGATCTCGGCGGTCATCCGCACGTTGGCCGGGCCGAGGGAGGCGACGTAGACGGGAACGGCGGAGCGCACCGGCCGGGTGAGGATCTTCAGGGGTTTACCGAGCCCGCTGCCCTTCTCCGGTGGCAGCGGCATGTCGGTGATGCCGTGGTGGTCGATCGTCTCGCGGCGCCAGACGCGCCGGCACAGCTCGACGGTCTCCCGGGTCCGGCCGAGCGGCCTGTCGTACGGCTTCCCGTGCCAGCCCTCGACCACCTGCGGCCCGGAGGCACCGAGGCCGAGCAGGGCCCGGCCGCCGGAGACCGCGTCCAGTCCGGCGGCGGTCTGGGCGATGAGCGCCGGGGTGCGGGAGTACACGTTGAGGATGGCCGAGCCGATCTTCATCCGCTCGGTGCGGGCCGCCAGGTATCCCATGATGGTCGGGGAGTCGAAGCCCCAGGCCTCGGCCACCCACACGGCGTCGAGCCCGGCCGCCTCCAGCGCCGCGGCCTCGTCGGCGGCCTTGCGGGGATCGCCCGCGTAGTCGAGCAGCATGGACAGTTCCATCAGGCGCCCTCGCCCTTCCGTGTTCCGGTTTCCGTTCCGGTTGCGGCTCCGGCTCCCGTTGCGGTTCCGGATTCCGTCGCTGTTCCCGTCAGGCCCGGCACGTCCCAGTCCCGGGCCACCGCCGCGGTGTCGGCGCCCGGCCGGGCGGGGCCCGCGGTGACGGCGGCCGGGGTCGCGGAGAACCGGGGCGCCGGGGCGGGCTGGGTGATCCCGCCGAAGTCGGTGAAGGTGGCGCGGGCGGCGAGGTGCGGGTGGTGCGGCGCCTCGCGCAGGGAGAGCACGGGGGCCACACAGGCGTCGGTGCCCTGGAAGACCTCGGTCCACTCGGCGCGGGTACGGGTCCTGAAGCGGGCGGCGACGGCCTCGCGCAGCGCGCCCCAGCGGGCCGGGTCCTTGCGGGCGTCGGCCCGGTCCCCGATGCCGAGGAGTTCCACGAAGGTGTCGTAGAACTGCTGCTCCAGCGCGCCGACCGCCATGTACCGGCCGTCGGAGGTCTCGTAGGTGCCGTAGAAGGGGCAGCCGCCGTCGAGGAGGTTGGCTCCGCGCCGGTCCTGCCAGCCGCCGGCCGCGACCATCCCGTGGATCATGGCGGTGAGGTGGGCGGTGCCGTCGACGATCGCGGCGTCCACCACCTGGCCCGCGCCCCCGGGGGTGCGGGCGTGCTGGAGGGCGGCGAGGACTCCGATGACGAGGTAGAGGGAGCCGCCCGCGTAGTCGCCGACCAGGTTGGCGGGGACGGCCGGGGGCCCGTCCGGGTCGCCGATCATGCCGAGGGCGCCGGTGACGGCGATGTACGCGATGTCGTGCCCGGCGGTGTGGGCGAGCGGGCCCTCCTGGCCCCATCCGGTCATCCGGCCGTAGACCAGCTTCGGGTTGCGGGCGTGGCAGTCGGCCGGGCCGACACCGAGCCGCTCGGCGACCCCGGGGCGGAAGCCCTCGATCAGTACGTCGGCCCGTTCGACCAGCTCCAGCACCCGGGCGGGGCCTTCGGCGGACTTGAGGTCGAGCACGACGGAGCGCTTGCCCCGGTTGGTGATGTCGTAGGCCGGGTCGATGCCCAGGGCGCCGCCGCCGGGCCGGTCCACGCGCACCACGTCCGCGCCGAGGTCGGCGAGGACCATCGCGGCGAACGGCCCCGGTCCGATGCCGGCCAGCTCGACGACGCGTACTCCCGCGAGCGGGCCTGCTGTCACTGCCATCGAGCCCCCAGCATCCTGGTGTGCGCGTCCGCGGCGCCCGCGCCTACATGTGACACAACTGATGTAACACCAGCGATGCTAGGAACGTGTTCCACGCAGCACAAGAGCAAGCGCTTAGTCGATTTCCCGCGTGGCCGGTTCCGGGCTCCGGGCGTCCAGTTCCCTCGCGTGCCGCTTGAGGGCGACGGTCCGGTAGCTCTCCTCCACCCATTCGCACAGCACCTCGGCCGACGGGGCCCCCTTCTCCCCCAGTGGTACGGACACCCAGCCCGCCCTGCCGAGCCCGTACCCGGTGGGCGCCGCCCCGGGAGCCGTCATCGCGTGCCCGTGCAGGGCCTCGTCCTTCAGCTTCACGGAGAGGCCGGGCGGCTCCGGGCCGTCCGCGTTCCCCAGGAAGACGAAGATCTTCTTGTTGACCTTCACCACGCCGTCCTCGGGCCCCCAGGGATGCTCCTCCACCGCCTCGGGCAGCCCGAGGGCAAACGCGCGCACCTTCTCCCACTTGCGCACCGCAGCCTTCATCGACGTTCCTCCTCACCACCGGTCACACCGGCCCGTCACCCGCTCGCACGGGCGGCCGACCCCCACGCTAGCCTCAGCCACCGATACCAGCTGGGAGGAGCGGTTCATGAACGAGCACGTCCGGCGGAGCCGACCGCAACGGGCCTACGACGTCGTCCTCTTCGGTGCCACCGGCTTCGTCGGGGCGCTGACGGCCGAGTACCTCGCGCGGCACGCCCCGGCCGGTCTGCGGTGGGCGCTGGCCGGCCGCGACCTCGGCAAGCTCGAACGGCTGCGCGAACGGCTGGCCGCCCTCGACCCGGCGTGCGCCCGCCTGCCGCTGCTGCGGGCCGACGCCGCCGACACCGGCGCCCTGCGCGAACTCGCCGCCTCCACCGGGGTGCTGGCCACCACGGTGGGTCCGTACATCTGGTACGGGGCCGAACTGGTCGCGGCCTGCGCCGAGGAGGGCACCGACTACGTGGACCTCACCGGGGAGCCGGAGTTCGTCGACCGGATGTACGTCGCGCACGACGCGCGGGCCCGGGAGACGGGGGCACGCCTGGTGCACGCCTGCGGGTTCGACTCGATCCCGGCGGACCTGGGGGCGTACTTCACGGTGCGCCGGCTGCCCATCGGGGTGCCCCTGCGGGTGGACGGCTTCGTCCGCTCCAACGCGCTCTTCTCCGGAGGTACGCTCGCCTCCGCCCTGACCGCGCTGGGGCGGGGCCCGCAGACCCTGGCCGCCGCGCGTGCCCGCAGACTGCACCAGCCGCGCCTGCCGGACCGCCGGGTACGGGGTCCCGTGGGCGCCCCGCGCTTCAGCCGGGAGACCGGGACCTGGGCCCTGCCGCTGCCCACCCTGGACCCGGCCGTCGTGGCCCGGTCGGCGGCGGCCCTGGAGCGGTACGGGCCGGACTTCCGCTACCGGCACTACGCCTCCGTGCGCCACCTCCCGGTCGCCCTCGGCGGGACGGCGGCCATGGGCGCGACGGTGGCCCTGGCTCAGGTCCCGGCCGCCCGGCGGTGGCTGATGGACCGTTGGGAGCCGGGCAGCGGGCCCGACGCGCAGCGCCGCGCGCGCAGCTGGTTCACGCTCCGGTTCGTCGGCGAGGGCGGCGGGCGGCGGGTCTTCACCGAGGTGTCGGGCGGGGACCCCGGCTACGGGGAGACCGCGAAGATGCTGGCCGAGTCCGCGCTCTGCCTGGCCCAGGACGCCCTGCCGGAGCGGGCCGGCCAGCTCACCACGGCGGTGGCGATGGGAGACGCCCTGCTGGAGCGGCTCCAGAAGGCGGGGATCCGCTTCCGGGTGGCCGACTCGCGCTGACGCGCCACCGTGGCGGGCCGGCCGTCAGGAGGCCTCGCGCAGGGCGCGCCGGCACAGCGAGTCGGCCCGCCGGGTGGTCTCGGGGATCCGGTACGCGGGGCTCAGAGCGAGGGCGTGGGCACAGGCGTTGTCCAGCGAGACCCGGTGGCCCACGGACACGTACACCGGCTTGACCCCGTCCCGGGTGCGCAGCGCCCGCCCGACGACGGCGCCGTCGGGCGCCAGGAGCGGGGAGGAGTCGCCGCGCCGGGCGCCCGGTTCCTCGTAGGAGAAGGTGAACGGGTTCTTGGCCACGCCCATGCTCGGCAGCCCGGTGACCACCCCGAGGTGGCAGGCGAGGCCGAAGCCGCGGGGGTGGGCCAGGCCGTAGCCGTCGCAGACGACGAGGTCCGGGACGACCGTGAGGGCGTCGAGGGCCGCCAGTACGGTCGGCAGTTCGCGGAAGGCCAGCAGCCCGGGTACGTACGGGAAGCTCACGTGCCCGACGGCGGTCGCCTCGCCGACCGGCTCCAGGGTGGCGGCGTCGAGGACGACGGCCGCGGCGGCGACGAGGTCGCGCTCGTCGTCGTAGGCCACGTCCACTCCGGCGACCAGTCCCCGGCCGGGGAGCGGGCCGGGCTCGTCGAGCACGACCCGGTCGCGGAGTTCGTCCTGTATGGCGCGGGCCTCGGCCTCGTCGGCGGGGGTCTTCACAGTCGTCATGGAGTGCGAGAGTAGCCTGGCGATCATGTTCGTCATGGAGCTCACCTACACCGCGCCCGTCGAATCCGTCGAGGAGGAGATGGACGCCCACCTCGCCTGGCTGGACGGGTACTACGCGTCCGGCGTCTTCCTCGCCTCGGGCCGCAAGGTCCCGCGCGAGGGCGGGATCATCCTGGCCGCGGGCGTCTCCCGCGCCGAGGTCGAGAAGATCGCGGCCGAGGACCCCTTCACGGTGGCGGGCGTCTGCGCCTACCGCATCACCGAGTTCATCGCCACGAAGACCTCCTCCGACCTGGCCGCGGTCCGCGAGACCCTGCCCGCCTGAGCCTCCCCGCCCGCCCCACCCGGACCGACCCCGTCGGTACCGGCGGCCCCGCCCGTATCGGCAGTTCCGTCCGTATCGGCAGCCCCGGACCGGGCCCGCGCGCCCCCGCTGTCCGGGGGCCGGCGGCGGGCCGGTCCGGCGTGTGCGCCGACCGGTGCGGGCGGTTCCCGTGCCCGTCCCCGACGGGCGAGCACCTGCCGGCCACCGGGTTCACCGCCGGCCGCTACCCGGGCACGGACCTGTTCATCGGGGACCCGCTCACCGGCCCGGCGCCCTGAGCACCTCCAGCCGGGCCACCCGCCCCTTCTCCCCCGCCGCCCAGCAGCCGCCGTCGGCCGTGCAGTCGACGGTGTCGTAGGAGCCCGCGTCCAGGGTCCGCCAGGTGCGGCCCGCGTCCGTGGTGACGTCCGTGCCCGTCGGGCCCACCGCCAACGCGGTCGAGCGACCGTACGGGATCCAGGCCGCGCCCGAGCGGTAGGCGGGCGGCGGGGTGGCCGCCCGGCTCCAGCCCCGGCCCGCGTCGGCGGTGCGGGCGGCGGCCTGCGGCGAGGCCTGGCCGGCGCGGTAGTCGCCGCCGACCGCGAGGCCCGTCGTACGGTCGCGGAAGGCCAGGGCGAAGACCCCGCGGGCCGGGTCGCCGGCCGGGACGGTGGAGTCGGCGGCCCGCCAGGTCAGCCCCCGGTCCGAGGAGTGCAGCACCCGGGCGACCGGGCCGCCTCCGGTGGCCAGCCAGACGTCGCGCGGCCCGGAGGCCACCAGGCACTGCCCGCTCGCCGCGAAGGCCGCCTCGCCCGGCAGGGCCGCCGGCATTCCCGCATCCGGCAGCACCCGCCAGCTGCGGCCGCCGTCGTCCGTGGCCAGGATGCGGAACTTCCCGTCCACCGGGTCGCTCATCGCCAGTCCGTGCCGGGCGTCGAGGAAGGTGAGGCAGTCGTAGAAGGCCCGCGGATCGGGGTTGCGGAAGGTCTCGGTCCAGGTGGCGCCGCCGTCCTCGGTGCGCAGCACCCGCGAAGCCTCGCCCTCGCCGATGGACAGGGCGACCGCCCGCCGCGCGTCGAAGGCCTCGATGTCGCGCAGCTCCAGTCCCTCGGCGACCGCCCCCGGCGGTGACACGTCCTGCCAGCTGCGTCCGCCGTCGCCGGTGCGCAGCACGGTCCCCTTGGTGCCGGCCACCCAGGCCGTGCTGCGGCTGACGGCCGCGAGCCCGCGGAACCGGGCCTCCTTGCCGGTCGTCTTCAGCACCCAGCCGGCGCCCCGTAATCCCGCACCGGGGGTGTCTCCCGCTCCGGCGTCCGCCTGCGCCGGCGCGACGGCCAGCCCCACCAGCAGGGCTGCCGCGCACATGCCAACTCCCAGAAGTCTCATGGCGCGGGAAGCTAACGCACCCCACATCCGCCGTCCAGGGTGCGTCGGGAGCCGCGCGTTCCTACTGTGGGGCCATGCCCTCCAAAGGACCGAAGGCCTACGAAGGCAAGAGCGTCACCGTCACCTACGACTCCGGGCGGTGCCTGCACGCGGCGGAGTGCGTCCGCGGCCTGCCCGAGGTGTTCGACACCGGGCGGCGCCCGTGGATCGATCCCGACGGGTCCGGGCCGGAGCGGGTCGCCGAGGTGGTCCGGCGCTGCCCGTCGGGCGCGCTCCAGTACCTGCTGTCCGGGGGCCCGGCGGAGGAGGGGGACCGGCCGACAAGCGTCGCGCGGTCCCCCGTCGGCCAGTTGGTGCTGCGGGGGGAACTCAGCGTGACCACCCCGGACGGTCGTGCGCACCAGGAGACCCGGGTGGTCCTTTGCGCCTGTGGAGTGAGCGGTAACCAGCCTTATTGCGATCACTCCGGGGCCTGCGGCGCCGACTGACGACCCTGCGTCCGGGCTGATACCGCCCTCGCCCTGTGTGATCACACAGGGGAGATCAGGCCAATCGGTGACACAGCTCACGTCATCCGCCGTGCACGGATTTGCCGATTCCGGCGTCTATCCGGTTGCCGGGTCCCACCCCCACAGCCCGGCCGCAGATCCGCCGCAAGGGAGTGAGCCTTGATCACTGTCATCGAGCAGGCCGTGCAGGCCCGTCTGGTCGCCACCGCGCCGAAGGTCGAGACCGTGCCCGTCACCCTCTGCTACGACCGTGCGGATCCCTTCGCCGTCCGCATGGCCTTCCCCGCGCCGGCCACGCTGGAGGGCGTCGAGGTCTCGTGGACCTTCGCCCGCGAGCTGCTGACCTCCGGCCTCCAGCACCCGGCCGGCTGCGGCGACGTGCGGGTGCGGCCGTACGACGGGGACCGGACGACGGTGGAGTTCCACGCGCCGGAGGGCGTCGCGATCGTGCTGATGCTGACGGCCGAACTCCAGCGGTTCCTGGAACGGGCCTCCGCCGTGGTGCCACCGGGGCTGGAGCACATGTACCTCGACATGGACCAGAGCCTGGACGAGCTGATGCGGGGCTCCTGCTGACCCTCCCCCGTCCGTTCGACCCCGGGCCGTTGCCCGTGGACCGCGCCCGCCCGGCGCGGTCCACGGGGAGCGGCCCCAATTCGTTTGCGTGCGCCGGCGACGGTCCGTACCGTCGTGAACGCCCCATCCCCGCCGAAACGGAGTAGGACGTTGCTCTTCTGAGGTCCGAGACACCGACCGCCACCACATCCCTGTGACCGACACGTCGGCTGTCTCCCCGCGTTGCACTCACCACTCACGCAACCTGGAGGCCTCCATGAGTCACCCCTCTGCCTTTCTCTCCTGCTCCGCCCTGTCCTTCGACTGGCCCGACGGAACCCCCGTCTTCGACGGGTTCCAGCTGACCGTCGGCCCCGGCCGCACCGGCCTGATCGGGCTCAACGGGTGCGGGAAGTCCACCCTGTTGAAGCTCGCCGCCGGCGAACTGACCCCGTCCGCCGGACGGATCTCCGTCGCCGGGACCCTCGGCCACCTCCCCCAGGACGCCACCCTCGACACCACCCTGCGCGTGGACGAGGCGCTCGGCATCCGCGCCACCCGCACCGCCCTCCACGCCATCGAGGCGGGCGAGGCCACCGAGGCGAACTTCGCCGCCGTGGGCGACGACTGGGACGTGGAGGAGCGGGCCCTGGCCACGCTCGACCAGCTCGGGCTCGCCAGGATCGGCCTGGACCGCACCGTCGGCGAACTGTCGGGCGGCGAGTGCGTCCTGCTGCGGCTCGCGGCGCTGCTGCTCGCCCGCCCGGACGTGCTGCTGCTCGACGAACCGACCAACAATCTGGACCTGAGGGCCCGGCAGCACCTTTACGCGGCCGTCGAGTCCTGGTCCGGGGTGATGGTCCTGGTCAGCCACGACCGGGAGCTGCTGGAACGGGTCGACCAGATCGCCGATCTGCACGACGGCGAAGTCCACTGGTACGGAGGCAACTTCAGCGCCTACGAGCGGATGCTCGCCACGGAACAGGAGGCGGCCGAGCGGACGGTCCGGGCCGCCGAGGCCGACGTACAGCGCCAGAAGCGCGAACTGTCCGACGCCCACCTCACATTGGCGCGGCGCAAGCGGTACGGCCAGAAGATGTACGACACCAAGCGCGAGCCGAAGATCGTCATGGGTGCCCGCAAACGCGCCGCCCAGGAATCGGCCGGCAAGCACCGGATCCTGCACACCGAGCGGCTGGCGGACGCCCGCGAGCGGCTGGACCAGGCGGCGGAGGCGGTCCGCGACGACGCCGAGATCCGCATCGAACTGCCCGCCACCGGGGTGCCGCCGGGCCGTCGGGTCCTCACCCTGAGCGATCTGCAGCTCGCCCACGGGGCCTCGGCCCCGGGCGAGTGGGAGGTGCGCGGCCCGGAGCGGATCGCCCTGGTCGGCGGCAACGGCTCGGGCAAGACCACCCTGCTGCGGACCGTCGCGGGGCTGCTGCCCCCGGTGTCCGGCGAGGCGGTCACGCACGTACCGGCGCGCTTCCTGCCGCAGCGGCTCGACGTCCTGGACGACGAGTGCTCGGTCGTGCAGAACGTGGCGCGGTTCGCGCCGCAGGCCACGGACAACCAGATCCGGGCGCGGCTGGCGCACTTCCTGTTCCGGGGCGCCCGGGCGGACCGGGCGGCCGGCACCCTCTCGGGCGGCGAACGCTTCCGGGCGACGCTGGCGGCGCTGCTGCTGGCGGAGCCGGCGCCCCGGCTGCTGATGCTGGACGAGCCGACGAACAACCTCGACCTGGCGAGCGTCCGGCAGCTCGCCGGCGCCCTGGAGGCGTACGAGGGCGCCCTGGTGGTGGCGAGCCACGACGTGCCGTTCCTGGAGTCCATCGGCATCACGCGGTGGCTGCTGCTCGACGGCACACTGCGCCCCACCTGCGCCGAGGAGGTCAGGGAGTCACGGTGGCACGCGTGAGCGCCGACCGGGGCACCGGGCGGGCCACCGGCCCCGGACCTTGAACCCGCCGAGCGGCGGCGCGGCAGGCACGGATCCCCGCCCACAGACCCCGGGGCCTGTGGGGCCGGGCCTCACGGCGCTCGCCGCGCAGATACGTTGCGCGACCTTGCCGCGGGGGCGGCGTCGGAGATTCCGTTCGCGGTCGGCGGCTTCCCGGGAGCCGGTCCTTCCCCCGCGTGCGCCGTCGCGGCGATCGGCCGGCCGGACACCGCACGCCCGACGCCGCTCGATTCGCACATGAAGCCGTCACGCCACCACGGCCCGGCGGAGCGCCCGAGCACGCCGGCCCCGCCCGCCACCGGCTCGCGCGACGCCGTCCGCGCCGTCGCCCGGGACCGTCGGACGCCCGTCCCGGCCGGCCGACGGGGAGCCGCGACGGGCACGCGCACGACCACCACCGCGGCCGGCCCGGCGCGGGCCGGGGCCCTCCGCGGCGGGGCCGCGAACCGTTTCCGCTCCGGCCGGGACGACGACGGTGCGGCCCACATCGAAACCACGGGCTCCGAGAACCGCGTCACCGGTCCGCCCGAAGTGCTCCGCACACCACTCCCGACCGTCAAAGCGGAAGCCGTCGATCACCTTCTGGCGTGAATCTCACCTTTCTGAAGCCCCGGAACGCCCTCACAAACTGCATAAATAACCAGACGTAACCGGACATATCGACGCCTGGGGCTTGGCTGGCCTTGATGTCGCGCTTAACCTACGACTCCGTAGGCTACGGAACCGTAGGTAATTCGCTTTGTCCCCAGGAGCACCCGTGACGATCACCTCTCCCCACCTCGGCAGCTCGGAGGCGTGGACCGACGCCAAGCTGCTGTACGCGCTGGAAGAGGTGGTCGAGAAGGAACTCAACCGCCACCTGAAGGTCACCAAGGACTGGATGCCCCACGAGTACGTCCCGTGGAGCGACGGCCGGAACTTCCCCGCCCTCTTCGAGGACGGCGAGGCCTGGGACCCCCAGCAGTCCAAGGTCACCGACATCGGCAAGATCGCGCTGGTCGTCAACCTGCTGACCGAGGACAACCTCCCCAGCTACCACCACGAGATCGCGAGCCTTTTCGGCCGCAACGGCGCATGGGGCACCTGGGTGCACCGCTGGACCGCCGAGGAGGGCCGCCACGGCATCGTGATGCGCGACTACCTGCTGGCCTCGCGCGCCGTGGACCCGGACAAGCTGGAAGCGTTCCGGATGCAGCACATGTCGGAGGGCTTCGAGTCCGACAACGCCCACTCGATGCTGCACTCGGTGGCCTACGTCGCCTTCCAGGAGCTCGCGACGCGCATCTCGCACCGCAACACCGGCCACCAGTCCGGTGACCCGGTCTGCGACCGGATGCTGGCGCGCATCGCGCAGGACGAGAACCTGCACATGATCTTCTACCGCAACCTGCTGGGCGCCGCCTTCGAGATCGCCCCGGACCTGACGATGCAGGCCGTGCGGGACGTGGTCGTCAACTTCCGGATGCCCGGACACGGCATGCCCGGCTTCGAGCGGATGGCCGCACAGATGGCGATCGGCGGGGTCTACAACCTGCGGATCCACCACGACGACGTGCTGAGCCCCGTGATCCGCTTCCTCAAGATCATGGACATCGACGGGCTGGGCCCCGACGGCCAGAAGGCCCAGGAGGAGCTCGGGCTCTTCATGAACGGGCTGGACTCCGAGGCCCGCAAGTTCGACGAGCGCCTGGCCGCCCGCGCCGCGCGCCTGGCCGCCCGCAAGGGCTGACCGAAACCGACGACCGGCCCGCGCGAGGGGTCCGGTCGGTCCGTCCGTCCGGACGCGGGGGCGGCCGGGGCGGGGGGGGGGGGGGGGGGGGGGGGGGGGGGGGGGGGGGGGGGGGGGGGGGGGGGGGGGGGGGGGGG
>NZ_JBGWAB010000114.1:0-27667 GCF_041862025.1 Streptomyces sp. AB3(2024) | reverse complement strand
CGGACGGCGCCGGTCACCGCCTCCGAGAGCAGCGCGCCGCCCGCGAGCAGCGCGGTGGCCGACGCGGCGAAGCAGTCACCGGCTCCGCACGTGTCCGCCCCCGCGACACGCCGCCCGGGAACGGCGAGGGGTGAGGACTTCGCCGAATCCAGCAGGAGGGCGCCGTCCGCTCCCCGGGTGACGGCGACGCCGACGGCCTGCCAGAGGTCGACGAGCTGCCGGCCCCGCTCGATGTCCGCCCCCAGGTCCGCGCCCGCGACGCCGAGCGCGAAACGGCTCGCCTCCGCACGGTTCGGGGTGACCAGCCGGACACCGGGGACGGGTCGGGCACCGCGCGGGTGCGGGTCCCAGACCATCGGCGTCGCGGGAGCGGCGGCGGCGAGGGCCTCCCGGACGGAGGCGTCCCCGGTCAGCCCGCGCCCGTAGTCCGAGACCAGAACGGCGCTCGCGCCGGCCACCAGCGCGCGCTCCCCTTCGGTGAGGGCGCGGCGCGGTCCGGGCACGGCCTCGGGGGCCTGGCTGAACATGAGCACCGTCCGGCCGTCGGCGCGGACCCGGCTCTTCACCGGGGTCGGCCCGGCGAGCCCGAGGTCGATCACCCGGATCCCGGCGTCCCGCAGCAGCCCTCCGAGGTCCCGGCCTTCCTGGTCGTCGGACAAGGCCGTCACCAGGGTGACCGGCCGTGCGCCGCGCGCGGCGAGCAGGGCGGCGAGCCCGGCACCGCCGGGCCGGGAGCGGACCTCGACGTGGTCGACGACGACGACCGGTGCCTCCGGGGAGACCCTGTCCACCGTGCCCACCAGGTCCCGGTCCAGGAGCGCGTCGCCCACCACGACCAGCCCGCCCGGCTCCGTGGGCGTGTCCCCCTCGGGGGTCGCCGCCGGGCAGACGCCGAGCGCGATGTCGACACTGGCGCAGAGGATGTGCACGGCCACCAGGTGGCATTCCTGGACGGTCGCGGTGGGACCGTGGGCGCGGACCGACTCGTCGGCGAGTCCGGTGAGCGGGTTCGGCTCCGTGCCGGTGAGGGCCCAGACCGTCATGCCCCTCTCGTGGGCGGCCTCGGCGGCCCGCAGCACGTTCCCGCTGCGACCGGAGGTCGACAGCAGCAGCAGGACGTCGCCGGGTCGGCCGTGGGCCCGGACCTGGCGGGCGAAGACCTCGTCGTAACCGTAGTCGTTGCCGATGGCCGTGACCGCCGAGGTGTCGGCGTGCAGGGCGATCGCCGACAGCGGCTGACGGTCGTCCCGGAGCCGCCCGACCAGCTCCGACGTGAGGTGCTGGGCCTCGGCGGCCGAACCGCCATTGCCGGCCGCCAGCAGGCGCCCGCCGCGCCCGAGCCGTAGGGCCAGCTCGCTCCCCCACACCCGCAGCCTCTCGACGTCCAGCAGGACGAGCGCCTGTTGCAGGTGCTCGATGTGGTCGGTGCCGTTGGCGAGCGGCTTCGGCTGCCGCGGGACACTGCGCGCACCTGTCACGGGGGACCTCCGGGTCTTCTTTGGCGGCGACCGCTCGGGGCGGGCCGGGTCGGGGCCGGTGCGGCCGGTGGTGTCGGGTGGCCGTCGCCGGCCGGCCCGTCCTTCAGGAGTGGATGTACCTGGTGCGTTCCGGGGCCTGCGCGACCTCCAGACGCTGGACCACCGGGTTGCGCTTGCCGCCCGCGGTGAGCACGAAGGCGCCCTCCGGCCGGTGGCGGAGGCGGAAACCCCGGCCGGGCCCGAAGTGCTCGCCGAGCCGCGAGTTCACCGACCGCGCCGTCGCCGCCGCGTCGTCCGGGGCTCCGACCGTGACGAGGTCGAGCAGCCCGGGTTCGTGCTGCACCACCTGGAAGTCCGGCAGCCCTGCGGCGCAGAGCGCGGCCAGCAGCGCGTACGGCGAGTACGCCGCCCCGTCGGCCCCGACCAGGCTGCTCCCGGAACGGCCGAGCAGACCGTCGGTCACCGTCCCCGGGAGTCCGCAGTCACAGGTGGTGGGCCGGGGTGCCAGATCGCCCGTGACGTAGCGGATCACCGGCATGGGGGTGGAGAGCAGTTGGGTGAGGACGATCTCGCCCGTCTCCTCGTCTCCCGCCGGGGTGATCTCCGGCAGGACGAAGTCGTCCTGGAAGTGCATCCGTCCGCCCCGGCACTCCCAGGCCGCGTAGCCGGTTTCCGAGGTGGCGTAGAGCATCGTCACCCGGCAGTCGAAGGTCTCCTCGACCAGGCGCCGACCGCTGTCGGGCATGTGCTCGTAGGTGGCGACGACGCCCTGCGGCCGGAGCCGGAGGCCCCGTTCGGCGCAGTAGCGCGCCAGTGCGATCACCCGGCTCGACGTACCGGTGACCAGGTCGACGGGGAGCCGGCCCACCACGGCCTCGTAGTCGGCGACGATGTCGGGTGCGTCGGGGTCGAAACCGCCGAGGTTGCACTTGACGTAGGGGCGCGGCAGCATCACCGGTTCGAGCAGCGGTGTGCCCCCGAAGAGCAGTCCCACGTTGAGGACCGTTCCGCTGTCCGGGAGGCCGAGGTGGGCGCTGAACCGCTCCCGGATCACGTCGTTCGACAGACCGCCGGTCTCCGCGGTGGAGAGCAGGGCGACCGGCTGGCCGGTGCTGCCGCTGGTCTGGGTGAGGAAGAAGCGGCCGGGCTCCATCAGGCCGGTCGCGTCACGGCTGATGGAGTCGAGGAAGTGGGCCCGCAGATCGCTCTTGCGGGTCAGCGGGAAGTCGCTCAGACCCACCTGCTCCCGGTCGCGCAGCGCGCGGTACCGGGGCACCCGTTCCCGGGCGGTGGCCAGCAGCCGGCCCAGTCGCTCGGCGCCCCGGTCCTGGTCGTACGCGGTCAGGTCCGTTATCTCCCGGCGTTTCTCCCGGAACCAGGAGGATGACGTCTTGCGCGCCATCCGCTCACGCATCTCCCGGACGTCGTGGGCGAGGTCACTCGGCGGATTCAACACGGCCCTCCAGATTTCTTCGTCGAACGGCCCTCGGGCGGGCCGGTCGTCACAAGGTGGTTTCCCGGTGCGTACGTGACGGGACGTTCCGCGCGTTCGTCCCCCGGCGGGACGGGCGTCCGGTCGGCGGCCCCGCCGGGCGGTGGGGCGGGGGCTCCTCGACGGCGACTTCGTCGGGCAGTTGGCAGCGGGGATCGGACTGCCCGCCGTCGAGCAGCTTCCGGAACAGGCCGCCGGGTGGGGCCCACAGGACGGCCGTGACGCGCGGGTTCGCCATGAGCGTCGGGCACTCCACCCGCTGCCAGGTGTTCCCCCTCCTGACGGCGTCACCGAAGATGATCCGCACCTCACCCCGTGCGGCTTCGGAGAACCCCACCGAAGCGCGTCGCCAGAAGGCCGCGGCCCTTTCCGAGTAGTCGGAGTAGAACGGGGTGGGCAGATCGAGGTCTTCGATCAGCATCATCATCGTCCGCCCGCCGTACTTCTCGGCCGTGGCCTTGGCCGCCCCCTCGACCGACTTCCCCCCGTAGGTGCCGCTGTAGTACCAGAGCGCGGTGGGACCGCCGCTTTCCACGGCACTGCGCATCTGTTCTCTCGTCACCCACCTGGAGAAGTCGTTCGTCTGCCCGGGGAGGATGACGCCGCCACCGTTGGTCGGCCCTTCGTGCGCGAAGGGGACCGACTCGCCGAGCGGTTCGGCCCTGATGGCCGGAGCGTCGCCCCGCGGTGTCACAGGTATGCCGAGCGTTCAGGGGTGTCCGGCGGCCGCAGCCGCTGGACCACGGGGTTGCGCTTGCCCCGGGCGGTGAGCTGGAAGCCGTGGTGCGGGCGGTGGCACAGGCGGAAGCCGCGCCGGGCACCGAAGTGCGCGTCGAGACGGGCGTTGATGTCCCGTACGCAGGCCGCGGCGGCCTCGACCGGGCCGGCGGTCACGAGGTCGAGGGTGCCGGGTTCGTGCTGCACGACCTGGAAGTCCGGCAGCCCGGCGGCGGCCAGCGCGGCCAGCAGCGCGTAGGGCGAGTAGGCCGATCCGTCGCGACCGACCAGGCTGGTGCGGGCCCGGCCCAGCAGACCGTCGGTCACGGTGCCGGGCAGGCCGCACCCGCAGGCGACGGGCCGGGGCGCGAGGTCGCCCGTCACGTAACGGATGATCGGCATGGGGGTGGAGAGCAGGGCGGTCAGGACGATCTCGCCCGCCCCGTCGGCGCCGACCGGCTCGATCTCGGGCAGGACGAGGTCGTCCTGGAAGTGCATGCGCCGCCGCTCGCATTCGAAGGCCGCGTATCCGGTCTCCGACGTCGCGTAGAGCATGGTCACCGGACGGCCGAACGCCTCCTCGACGATACGGCGGCCGCTGTCGGGCATGTGCTCGTACGTGGCGACGACGCCACGGGGGCGCAGGGCGATGCCGCGGCCCAGGCAGTACCGGGCCAGGGCGACGACGCGGCTGGACGAGCCGGTGATCTCGTCGACCGGGAAGCTGCCGACCACGGCCTCGTAGTCGGCGACGATGTCGGGCGCCTCGGGGTCGTAGCCGCGCAGGTTGCACTTGACGTAGGGGCGCGGCAGCATCACCGGTTCGAAGAGCGGGGTGCCGGGGAAGAGCAGTCCCACGTTGAGGACGGTGCCGCTGTCGGGCAGGCCGAGGTGGGCGCTGAACCGCTCGCGGATCACCCTGTTCGACAGTCCGCCGGTCTCCGCGGTGGACAGCAGCGTGACGGGCTGTCCGGTGCTGCCGCTGGTCTGGGTGAGGAAGAACGCGCCGGGGGCCATGCGGCCCGTCCCGTCGCGGCTGATGAAGTCGACGAAGTGCTCGCGCAGGTCGTTCTTGCGCGTCGGCGGGAAGTCTCCCAGGCCCGGGCGCTCGCGGTCGCGAACGGCTCGGTAGTACGGGACCTGTTGCGCGGCGGTGGCCAGCAGGCGGTCGAGGCGCTCGCGCCCGCGGCGGGGGTCGTACGGAGCCAGGTCCTCGATCTCCCGGCGCTTCTCCCGGAACCAGGCGGTCGACGCCTTGCGCGTGACGCGCCCGCGCAGCCCCTGGAACTCGCGCTCCAGATCACTCGGCAGCTTCGGCACACGGTCCTCCTTGTGGACGGGGGCCGGGGGCCGGCGACCGCGGCCGGCGCCCTGCCGGGACGGACGTCAGATGCGCTCCAGACCACCCGAGACGGCCTCCAGGTCCTCATCGGTGACCTCGGCGTCGAACTCGTCCGAGGTGGTCGCCTGGTCGGCCTTCTGAATGTCGCTCACGATTCCTCCATGCAGGGTCATGTGAAATTCCGATGGAAACCGTTCGGGAATGTGCCGCCCGGGTCCACCGGATTCTTTTCGTCTCCCGGTCGGGACGATTCGAAGCTAAGGCTCCCGACGCAATGGCCACAAGAATGTTCCGCCGCTTGCTCGGGAGCGTGTACGAATGGGTCCGGAGCGTTTCACCGATTGGTGTCACGGTCGTCCCGGCGGTGCAGGCCGGCCAGCTTGTCGGGGTTGATCTGGAAGCGGAGGTTGCGCATCAGGCCGTCCTCCAGGTCGTAGGTGATCGCGCCGACCGGGGTGTCGCCCGCCAGGATGAGGAGGCCGAGCTCGCCGTTGATGACGGCGGGGGCGGGAACGGGGAGGACGTCCACGGCGTCCCGCGCGGCCTTGGCGATCACCCCGATCAGGAAGCGGCCGACGTGGTCGGCCCCGTACAGCGGCCGCCTGGCGGCGCTGACCTTGCCGCCGCCGTCCGACCACGCGGTGACGTCGGGGGCGAGGAGTTCCAGCACGGCGTTGAGGTCGCCTCCGGCGCAGGCGCTCAGGAAGCGGGCCGTGACCTCCTCGCGCCGCGCGTCGTCGGTGTCGTAGACGGTGCGCCGCTCCGCGACGTGCTTGCGCGCCCGGTGCGCGATCTGGCGGACCGTCGGCTCCGGGCGGTCCAGGAAACCGGCGATCTCGGCGTGCGCGTAGCCGAAGGCCTCGCGCAGCACGAACACGGCGCGCTCCACGGGGGTGAGGCTCTCCAGGACGACCAGCATCGCCGTGGACACGTCCTCGGCGCGTTCGCGTTCCTGCGCGACGTCCGGGGTGGTGAGCAGGGGCTCGGGGAGCCAGGGGCCGACGTATTCCTCGCGCGTGGCGCGGGCGGAGGTCAGGCGGTTGAGCGAGAGGTTGGTCACCGTGCGCACGAGGTACGCCTTGGGGTGCCGGACCTCGGACCGGTCGGCCTTGTTCCAGGCCAGCCAGGTGTCCTGGACGATGTCCTCCGCGTCGCCGACGGTGCCGAGCATGCGGTAGGCGGTGGCGAACAGGAGCCTTCGGTGGGCGTCGAAGGGGTCCGCTTCGGGTTCGGTCGTGATCACTGTTCGATTCTGCACGGCGGTCCGCGCCCGGGACCGGCCGCGGGGCCGGGCTCCCCGCCCGGCCCCGGGTGGTCCGGGGTGGTGTCCGTCAGGTGAGGGTGCGCACCCGCTGGTCGGTCAGTTCGTAGCGGGCGGCGGCCACGGCCAGTTTCCCGGCGGATATGGCGCGGGCCAGGTCGGGTTCGGCGGCGAGCCGGTCGCGGGTGCGGCGGGCATGGGCGTCGATGGTGGCGCTGACGCGGGCCTCGCCCTGCCGGCTCCGGTCGATCGCCGGGCGTATCTGGTCGGCCAGGTACTGGATGTGCGTGGGCAGCCGGTCGCCGGTCTCGTCGGCGTGGACCGCAGCGCCGACCGCCCCGCAGGACTGGTGTCCGAGGACGAGCACCAGGGGGATCGAGAGTTCCAGGACCC
This sequence comes from Streptomyces sp. AB3(2024), assembly GCF_041862025.1. NCBI lineage: Bacteria > Bacillati > Actinomycetota > Actinomycetes > Kitasatosporales > Streptomycetaceae > Streptomyces > Streptomyces sp. AB3(2024). The sequence continues at coordinate 20,984 of NZ_JBGWAB010000114.1, read as the reverse complement.
CGTAGGCGACGCTGCCGAGCACCGCCTCGTCGAGCACCTCGCCCGCCGAGCGGACGGTCAGCAGGTCGCCGAGCCCCTGGTCGAAGACGAGCTCCGGCGGGACGCGGGAGTCCACGCAGCCCAGCACGATGGCGAAGGGCTGCTGCCCCTTGGCCAGCCGGAGCCGGGTCGACGGGCACTCGTTCGGGTGCTCCTGACGGTACGTGCGCCAGCGCCGGTTGCCGGCCGCCAGCTCGCGCAGGGCCTGCTCCGGGGTGGCCGGCCCGGCTCCGGCCGGAGGGCCGGCGGGTGCGGCGGTGGCGGGGAAGGCGGAGCCGAGGGCGAGGACGGACCCGGCGGCCGCCGTCCCGGCCGCGGCGGTGCGCAGGAGGGTGCGCCGGCTGGTCGAACCGCCCTTCGCTTCAAGGACGTTGGAGGTCCCGGTCCGTGAAGTGCGCATGTTCGTAGACTGCTTGTTCGAAAACATGCGCGACGGTATCCCGCTTTACCTCTTCTTGACCAAGCCTTGGGGAGGGATTGGCGTGATCATGACCCCCGGCGACTCAAACCGTTCGCAGCGTGACCACGGCCGCGCGGCCCTCGGTGTGCAGCACCACGATGGCGGGACCCTGGAGCAAGACCGCGTCGTACGGGCCGAGTTCGACGGCCGGGCCGGGGTCCGGCGCCGGCGCCACCGGATCCAGCGTGGCCGGACCGTCGAGGGCGCAGACCAGCAGCGTCTCGCCGGGCAGCGCGGCCAGGGTCGGTTCGCCGCGCACGACGGCGGTCCGGGCCAGCGTGCTCGCGCGCCGGTACATCACGTTGAAGTTGACGACGGGACCGCCCAGCAGCCGGCACCCGGTCGGCCGGTCACCGGGGAATTGCCGCGGCGCGTAGCGCTCGTCGACGAGCCGGTGCTCGCCGCCGACGGTGAGGTCCATACCGGCCCCCTCGGCCAGCGTGAGCGTCCGGTCGACGCCGGGGAACTCCGAGAACGGGCCGTCGGCGTCCACTTCGGCGAGGCTGATCCGCCAGTCGAAGGCGGCCGTGCCCGCGCCTTCGGGCCGGGCGGCGATCTCGCGGGTGACTCCCCCGCCGTTCTTCCACGGCACGGCCGTGCGTACGGCGGCGCGCAGGATCCGGATGTCGGCGGGGCCGGGCATGCGGCTGTTCCTTCCCTCGGGTCCGTACCGTCCCACGGGACGATAGGGACCCGCGCGGCGGCCCCGAGCCTATCGGGGGGCCCACACCGAGACGGTCAGCAGCCCGTGGTCCAGGTGTGGGAGCCGCCCTGGTCGTTGGCGCCTGCGTTGTAGCCGACCTCCTGGCCGGGGGCCAGGCAGAGGGTGACCCGCCCCAGCAGTTCGCGGCCCTCGTACACCTTCACGTGGTCGGCCACGCCCGGCCCGGAGACGCCGTGGTTGGCCCAGGAGGAGTCCTGCTTGAACATGTCGCCCTCCCACCAGTGGTCGTCCCCGCTGTGTTCGATCTTGAGTCCGTCGAAGTCGGCGTTGGTCCAGACACAGAAGTAGCCGCTGCGGCAGTCCGCCGCCTCGGCGGCGGCCGAGGTGGCCAGGACCGCGCCGGTGGCGACGAGGACGGCGCCGAGGAGGGAGGTGAAGCGCTTCACGAGGGGGGATTTCCTTTCGGTGGAGGGTCGTCGAGCAGGGCGGTGGCTTCGGTGAGGGCGTGCGCGCGCAGCCGGCCCCAGTCGGCGATCTCGGCGCGGTGTGCGGCGCGGACCTGGGCGAGGGTGCGGTGGGTGTGCGCGGCTTCGGGCCGGAGGTTGTTGACGGTCACCGAGGCACGGAACCAGCCGGGCTGGTCCCCGTAGAGCCGCCGCTGGGCGGCGGCCAGGCAGCCGTCGGTGTGCGCGCGGACGACGTACCCGGTGGGGAGGGCGAGCGAGAGCTCGGCCGGGCCCGCGCCGAAGAGCGCGGCGGCGACCCGCCGGTCGTCCGTGCCCGGCGTCCGGCGCTCGCCGCTGCGGGGCGGCACCAGACCCTGGCGGACGAGGCAGTCGTCGGTGAGGCGCTGCGTGGCGGCCTTGATCACCTCGTCGGGCGCGGGCGCGGGGACGGTTCCGGGAGGCGGGGCACCGGTACAGCCGGCCAACAGCCCGACGGCCAGCACTCCGACCGTCAGCACTTCGACCGCCAGTGCCCCGGCTGCCGTCGGGCGGCTCCGGGGCGCCCGACGGCACAAGTCCTTGATCACAGACAAGGTGTCTAGCGGGGGACGGGCCGGGCGCGACAGGTCGGACGGCCCCGGCTCACCCGACCGGGTGAGGGGATTCACCTGCAGAAACGCCACTTCGGTTGCCGGAGCACATGTGGTGGGGGGGGGGGGGGGGGGGTGGGGCGGGGAGGAGAGCGGTCAGCTCACGGTCACGACGACCGTCGGGGAGACCGTCTTGTCGTCACCCATGACCCGCAGTTGCTCCTTGCCCTTGGTGTTGAGCTTGCCCGGCAGGGTGTAGCTGCTGCCGTTCTTGACCACGGTGTTCGCCTGCAGCGTCGTCCACTTGCCGTTGTTCAGGTGCTGGAGCACCAGCTTGCTGCCGACCTTGAGCCCCTTGGTGCGTCCGATGAAGACGACCTGGTCCCCTACCTTCACCACGGCCTTGTCGCCCTTGACGGTGATCGACTTGTTCGCGGCCGGACTCGCGCTCGACGAGGACGGCGGCGGCTTCGGACTGGCGGCGGCGAAGGCGTTCACGGCTCCGCCGGTCAGCAGTGCGGCGGACAACAGGCCTGCGGCGATGCTCCGGGCGCAACGGCTGCGCGGTATCGACTTCACGATGGCTCCCGTCTCGGGTGTGCCCCCCCTCGTGTGAACCTCTGCGAGGCTATCCACCCCCCGGAGGATCGGCGACCGGACGGGTGCGGACCGGGGGGAGGGCGAACGCGAGGTCGGAATACCGCCAGCACGGCACACCGGCACCGCCTTTCATTGAAACCGCAACCAATCACGAGGAGCGGCAGATGAACGGCAAGACGGTTCTGGTCACGGGCGGCAGCCGGGGCATCGGCGCGGCCACCGCGCTGCGCCTGGCCACGGCGGGCGCCGATGTGGCGATCACCTACACCGCCGACGAGGCGGCGGCGCGGAAGGTGGTCGACGGGATCCGGGCCCTGGGCCGCCGGGCCGTCGCGGCCCGTGCGGACGCGGGGGACGCGGGGGACGCGGCGGGCGCCGCGGACTGGGCGGCCGGAGCCCTGGGCGGGCTCGACGTACTCGTCAACAACGCGGGCGTCGGGGTCCTCGGCCCGCTGGAGGAACTCACCCTGGCCCAGGTCGACCGCGTCCTCGCGGTCAACGTCCGCGGGGCGTTCCTGACCGCGCAGGCCGCGGCCGAGCGGATGGGACCGGGAGGGCGGATCATCACCATCGGCACCTGCATGACCCAGCGCGTGCCGGGCCCCGGCGGAACCCTGTACGCGATGAGCAAGTCGGCGCTCACCGGCCTCACCAAGGCCCTCGCCCGCGAGCTCGGCGGACGCGGCATCACCGCGAACATCGTCCACCCGGGCCCGGTCGACACCGACATGAACCCGGCGGACGGCCCCTACGCGTCATCGCAGACGGCGCTGACCGCCCTCGGCCGGTTCGGCCGCCCCCAGGAGGTCGCGGACATGGTCGCGTTCCTGGCCGGGGACGGGGCCGCGTACGTCACGGGCGCCGAGTTCTCCGTGGACGGCGGGCACGCGGCATGAGGCGCGCCCCCGTCACCGCCGTCGGCAGAGCGGGGACGGGGGCGCGGGTCGGGGTGGTCAGCTCACGGCGAGGTCGTCGCCGTGGACGGCGCCCTGACCGTACCAGCCGTGCAGGTAGACGGTGACCGTGCCGGAGGCGCCGGTGGTGAAGGGCACCGTCAGCTTGGTCCAGGCGGCCGAGCTGGTCCACGTACTGGCGTTCGCGCCGCCCCGGACTCCGAGGTAGGCGTAGCTGCCCTGGACCCAGCCGCTGAGCGTGTAGGCGGTGTTCGGGGCGAGGGTGAGGGTCTGCGCGCATTCTCCGGTGCGGTCACCGGCGGGGGTGCCCTGGACGGCGTGAGCTCCCCCGTGCACGGGGGAGCTCACCACCGCGCCGCCTTCCTCGCAAGTCCACGGCGCGAGCGAACCGCTCTCGAAGCCGCCGTTGACGAGGGCGCCGCTGCCGCCGCCCGGCCCGGACACGGTGAGCGTGAACACGGCCGTACGGGTGAACGCGGTCCCGGTGCCGGTGACGGTGAGCCCGTACGTCCCGGGCGGGGCCGACGCCGAAGCGGCAACCGTGAGCAGGGCGGTGCCGCCCGCGGTGACGGAGCCGGGGGCAACGCCGGCCGTCACGCCGGGCGGGGCGCCGGCGACCGTCAGCGCGACGGGCTGCGCGGTGCCCGCCGTGACCCGGGTGGCGACGGTGGCGGTGGCGGTGCCGCCGGGGGCGACCGAGGCGGAGCCGGGCGTGGCGGAGAGCGCGAAGTCGTCGGCGACCGGTCCGGCGTCCCGGGTGAAGGGCGCGAAGGTGTGGGTGAAGTACCAGGGGTCCTGGGCGATGCCGGAGCAGGTGTCGGAGCCCCCGGTGCCGGGGCAGCCGCCGTTGTCGCGTTGGAGCGCCCAGAAGGAGAGGGTGTTGATGCCCTTGGCGACGGCCCAGTCGTAGACGGCGGTGGCGTCGGCGGTGGTGAAGGTCTCGGCGGGCCCGTAGTCGTCGATGCCGGGCATCTCCGTGACACCGACCATGCCCCACAGTTCGGCGGGCGTCTTGGCCGGGTACAGCGTGGCGAGCTGCCCGTACAGGCCGGTGGCGGCGCTCTGGGTGTCCGCCGCCATGTTGTGGCCGGCGCCGTCGTAGTAGTCGAAGGTCATCAGGTTGACGACGTCCACCCGGGCGCCGGCCGTCTTCGCGCTCTTGAGGACGGCCAGCCCGCTGCTCGCGAGTCCGCTCGTGGTGGTCGGGAGGGTGTAGGAGACCTGGAGGGGGCGGCCGCTCGCGCCGGCCCAGTCCTGCACCTTCTTGATGGCCTGGTTGCGGCGGTCGATCCCGGCCTTGTTGGTCAGGGAGTTGTCCTCGATGTCCATGTCCAGGCGGGTGACGTCGTAGGTGGTGATCACCTTCTGGTAGGCGGCGGCGATCGAGTCGACGCTGGTGCAGCTGTCCGCGATCTCGGTGCCGCCGTTGTCGGCCGCGTAGCCGCCGAAGGAGGGGATGACGTCGCCGCCGCGCGAGCGGAGGGTCGTGAAGTCGGCGCCGAAGACGGAGGAGGCGATGGGCTGGGCCGTCGAGCCGTTCCAGTACGGGGTGCAGGAGCCCTTGGCCTCGGTCTGGACGAAGGCCATGGTCAGATACTTGGCGCCGGACTTCTGCGCGAGGTCGGCGGGGCTGTCGGAGGAGTACGCCTCGAAGTAGGGCGCGAAGACGTGCGCGGGCAGTGGGGTCGGCGCGGCCTGCGCGGGGCCCGCGCCCGCCGCGACGAGGAGTCCGGCACAGGCGGCGAGGGTGGCGAACGCCGCCGTCAACGAGCGGACGGAACGCGAAGGGTGTCTCAACGAAGCTCCCGGTGGGGCGCGAGCGAACGGGCGGACGCCCCATGATTGGTCTGGACCAACCATGGGGTCAAGAGTCCGGACACCCCCGGATCCGTCCGATCGCCGTGCGGCGCAAGGGGGTTCAGCGCAGGATGCCCGCCCGCCGGGCCGCCCCCAGCCAGGAGGGGAACTCCGAGAGCAGCCGGTCGTAGAGCTCGGCGTCCGAGAGCCGGTCGATGTCGTCGACGGCGAAGAAGCCGACGTTGTCGACCCGGCGTCCCGGCATGGTGTCGAAGCGCTCCAGCACGCCGAAGCCGGCTCGGCCCAGACCCACGAACTGCCAGAAGACCGGCTCCTCCACGGCCTCGCGCAGTTCCCGCTCGATCTCGGCGTTGCGGTAGACACCGCCGTCGGAGAAGAACAGCACCAGGGTCGGTGCCGGAGCCGGGTGGGAGCGTACGTAGGCGCGCACCTCGGCGATCACCTTCTGTTCCTCGTTCTGGAAGCCGACCTCCCGCATGTCGATCTGGCCGGGGAGCAGGCCGCGGGGTGCCTTCTTGCGGCCGAAGAGGCTCATCTGGCCGACGCGGACGTGCAGTCGCAGCCACTCCGGGAGGTCACCGACGGCGAGGTCCGGCAGCCGGGCCGGGTTGGTCGCGAAGGTCCAGGCCTGCATCTCGCCGTCGTCGTCGAGCTGCGCCGCGACGGCCGCCATCCGTTCCACCACCGAGGCGACGGTGCCCCGGGAGTAGAGCGCGCTCATCGAACCGGAGGCGTCGAGGACGAGGATCACCCGCGCGGTCACGCCCGCGGCGCCGTTCTTGCTCAGGCTGACGGCGACCTGCTGCTTGCGCAGGGAGAGACGGCCGCGCATGTCCTCCGGGAGCCGCTCCTCCCCCTTGACCATCCGGACGGCGGGGTCGGGAGCGGGTACGGGGGCCGGTCCGGGCGCGGCGGCGGGCGGCCTCGGGGCGGCCACGACCGGAGCGACGGGCCGGGCGGGGGCGGGCGCGGGAGCCGGCGCGGAGGCGGGAGCGGGCACGGTCGCCGCCGCAGGCGCGTCGTCGACGGTGATCCCGAAGTCCGTCGCCAGTCCGGCGAGCCCGCTCGCGTAACCCTGCCCCACCGCCCGGAACTTCCAGATGCCGGCCCGCCGGTAGAGCTCACCGCTCACGAAGGCCGTCTCGGGCCCGGCGGTCATGTCGAAGCGGACGAGTTCGACCCCGGACCCCGCGTCGAGGAGCAGCAGGTGCAGTCCGGGGACCCGGCCGAAGGTGCCCCCGTCCGCGGAGGCGCAGAGCGCGACCCGTTCGACGCCCGGCTCCAGGGCCGCCAGGTTCACCTCCAGCGCGTCCGCGCCCGGCCGCTTGCCGAGGTGGCGAACGGCGCCGGAGGCGTGGACCGGCTGGTTGTAGAACACGAAGTCGCCGTCGGAACGGACCCGCCCGCCGCCCGCGAGCAGCAGGGCCGACGCGTCCACGTCCGGCACGCCCGGCCCCGGCCGCCAGCCGAGCACCACTCTTACGGAGGCCGCGGCGACCTGCAGGTTGGCGCCTTTGCTCAGTGTCGTCACGACGCACAGTCTGCCGGGTGGGCCGCCGCTCCCGGTAGGAGTACGGGACAACGGCGCGGGTCGTCCGGGTACGGGGCCGGGGCCCGCACCATCGGTGCGGACCCCGGCTCTCTCGGCTGCGCGTCGGCGTCAGGCGGGCACGATGTTCTCGGCCTGCGGGCCCTTCTGACCCTGCGTGACGTCGAAGTTCACCTTCTGGCCCTCCTGGAGCTCACGGAAGCCCTGGGTGGCGATGTTCGAGTAGTGGGCGAACACGTCGGCGCCGCCGCCGTCCTGCTCGATGAAGCCGAAACCCTTTTCCGCGTTGAACCACTTCACGGTGCCGGATGCCATATGGATTCTCCTTCGGGGCTGTACCCGGGGCCGCACTGTGCGACGCCGGCGTCGCCGTGTTGATTGACCCTGTCCGAAAGCATCCGGAAATTAAGAAGTGCACCCGTCGGACAATCCGACGGAAGCGCTTGAAATCTTTGGGAACCACACCTGCAACTGAACGGCACCGTAGCACAGAGAAACGGTTCCACCTCGAAGAGTTACTGCACTCGGGGTGGTCCTCAGCCCCGGAATTCCTCCGTCCGGACGGGCGAGGCCTCGGCCAGGGCGCGGGTGACCGCGTCCACCCCCGCGCGCAGTCCGTAGACGGGCGTGTCGGGCTGCTGGCGCCAGGAGTCGTCGATACCGCCGGCGTCGACGGTGTCGAAGCCGAGCTCGTCGACGAGGGCCCGGACGGTCTTCTTGGCGGCCTCGTCGTCGCCCGCCACCGGGATGGCGATGCGGTCCGGGTCGCCGGCCGGACGCGGCCGGTCCAGGATGTCGGCGGCGTAGGTGCCGTTGAAGGCCTTGATCACCGGGTGGCCGAGGTGGCGTTCGGTCCAGCGGCTCTCGGTCAGGCCCTCGTCCTCGATGGCGGCGATGCGGCCGTCACGGCGGCGCGGGTAGTAGTTGCCCGTGTCGATGACGACGAAGCCCTCGGCGGCCCCGTCGAAGAGTCCGGCGGGCAGGTCGGGGACGCTCTTGAGGGGAATGGTGACCACGACGACCTCCGCGCCCCGGGCCGCCTCCGCGACGGTGACGGCGGTGGCTCCGGTCTCCTCCACGAGGTCGGCCAGGGTCTGGGGGCCGCGCGAGTTCGCGACGGAGACCTGGTGTCCGAGGGCGGTGAGCCGGCGGGTGAGGTTGCCGCCGATGTTCCCGGCGCCGATGATGCCGATCTTCATGAGCTCTCCAGTGCGTAGGGAGTCGGATGTCGCGTCTGTCCGAACCCCCGGGAGGCCGTCGGCATTCCTCCGGACGGCGGGCCGATTTCCAGAATCCTCCGTTCGAGCTAATTCCGGCCATTTCCCTGACGGCGAGAACCGGTTGGCGGCGCGTCACGTCCTGGACGGCAGTGCCGGGGACCGTACCGGCACGCGGTCAGAACGGGAAAGGCATCCACCTGTGTTCACGTTCCCGAGCAAGCGCGCCACGTCCGTCGCCCTGGCGGCCACCGCCGGCGCGGCGGCGCTCTCCTTCGCCCTCGTCACCGGTACGTCCGCCACCGCCGCCCCGCCGCAGTCCGTGTCGGGCAGCCCGGAGGGCGCCTTCAGCCGGATCTCCGACTTCTACGGTTCCTACATCGACGCCGTGTACGACGGCGACGGCAGGACGGCCGACCAGCTGCGCTCCTTCTACCTCTCCCAGCCGCTGCGGCAGGAGCTGGAGCGGTGGGAGGAGACCAACCACGCGAATGGCGTGCTGCGCGCGCAGAACGTGCCCACGCAGTGGAAGGTGACGTCCACCGGCAGCGGGACGGGCAAGACCAACGCCACGGTCACCCTGACCTGGGGAGGCGGCGACACCACTCAGATCCACGTACAGGCCGACCTGAAGACGAAGAAGATCACCTCCATCACCGGCTGATCCGGGCACCCCGGGAGACCCCGTGGCCCGGACGCACGGGTGGGGCCCACCGTCCGGCGGGCCCCACCCGATCGTTCACGCGCCGCTGGCGTCGAGCATCTCCTCGCGCTCCACGATCTTCACGCGCTCGCGGCCCTGCGGCTCGCCCAGCGCCTTCTCGGCGGCGTCCAGCCTGTGCCAGCCCTCCCAGGTGGTGAAGCGGACCTGCCGCTCGCCGAGGAAGGCCTCGACCGCCTCCGGCTCGGGGGTGGCCGGCGTGAGCAGGCGGCCCCCGGCGTGGTCGGCGAGCAGGTTGGCGACGGTCTCGTTCGCGTCGCCCTTGGTGTGGCCGATCAGGCCGATCGGGCCGCGCCGGATCCATCCGGTCACGTACGTCGAGGCCAGGTGCGCGCCGTTCTCGATGACGCGGCCGCCCTCGTCGGGAACCGTGCCGGACTCCACGTCCCAGGGAAGCTTGGGCAGTTCGTCGGAGAGGTAGCCGACGGCCCGGTAGACGGACTGGACGTCCCAGGTGGTGAACTCGCCGGTGCCCTTGACGTTGCCCGTGCCGTCGAGCTCGGTGCGCTCGGTGCGCAGGCCGACGACCTTGCCGTCCTCACCGAGGATCTCGGCCGGGGACTCGAAGAAGTGCAGGTACAGCTTGTGGGGGCGGTCGCCGATGTCGCGGATCGCCCAGTTCTCCAGGGTCTTGGCGACCATGTCCGCCTGCTTGTTGGAGCGGCGGGTGGTGATCGAGCCCTCGTCGTAGTCGATGTCCTCGGGGTTGACGATGACCTCGATGTTGGGCGAGTGGTCGAGCTCGCGCAGCTCCATCGGGCTGAACTTGGCCTGCGCCGGGCCGCGGCGGCCGAAGACGTGGACCTCCAGGGCCTTGTTGGCCTTCAGGCCGTCGTGGACGTTCGCCGGGATCTCGGTCGGCAGCAGCTCGTCCGCCGTCTTCGCGAGGATGCGGGCCACGTCGAGGGCGACGTTGCCGACGCCGAGCACGGCGACCTTCTCCGCCTCCAGCGGCCAGGTGCGCGGCACGTCGGGGTGGCCGTCGTACCAGGAGACGAAGTCGGCGGCGCCGTAGGAGCCGTCGAGCTCGACGCCCGGGATGCTGAGCGCACGGTCCGCGGTGGCGCCCGTGGAGAAGATCACCGCGTCGTAGAACGCGTGCAGCTCGTCGAGGGAGATGTCGTTGGGGTAGTCGACGTTCCCGAACAGGCGGACCTGGGGCTTGTCGAGCACCTGGTGCAGGGCGGTGATGATGCCCTTGATGCGGGGGTGGTCGGGGGCGACCCCGTACCGGATCAGACCGAACGGGGCGGGCATCCGCTCGAAGATGTCGATGGACACACCGGGAGCGGCGGCCGCCTCGGACTTCAGCAGCGCGTCGGCCGCGTAGATACCGGCGGGGCCGGCACCGACGATTGCTACCCGCAGAGGGCGAGGCATGACTTGGGTTCCCTTCGACCGACAATCTGACTGATCAGGAGAACCCTAAACTAAGGCGACCCTTACCCGGCACCCGCCCCCTGGTTATGACCCCATAACCAGGCCTTATGGCCTACCAAAGCCTGACTTTTGGCTGACGTTACGGGGTCCGTCGGTAGGTGTCGAGGGCGGCCGCGCCCGCCAGCATCGCCAGTCCCCGCGCCGTCAGCCGGTCGCGCCACTCCCGCAGCGTCGCGCTCAGCGGCCCGGTTCCGCCCGCCGCCCGGACCCGCTCCAGCACCCGCGCGATCCGCTCCAGGCCGTATCCGCCCCGCCGCAGCTGGTGGGCCAGCAGCGCGTCGCGCACGTCGGCGGGGGTGTAGACGCGGTAGCCGGTGCGCGGATCCCGCCGGGGCACGACCAGCCCGGTCCGCTCCCAGGTGCGCAGCGTCGCCGGGCGGATGCCGAGCCGGTGCGCCAAGGGCCCGATGAACGTCATGCCCTCCGCCGGCTCGGGCCCGGGCTCCGGCTCGCGCCGCGGCCCTCCCCGTGGCGTCGGGCCGCGCAGCGCCTCCTCCACCTCTTCCAGCGTGCGCCGGTCGTCGGCCAGTTCCGCGTGGCTCCCGTCGATCAGCCGCAGCGCCTCCTCGACCTCGCCCCCGTTCACGGCCCGCATGATCGCCCCCGCCGTCGCGTGACCGTGGGCGGGGATCAGCGCCAGGAAGGTCCGCAGCGCCGCCGCGTGGCGCGGGGCGTAGCGGCGGTACCCGCTGGGCGAGCGCCCGGCCGGCGGCAGGATCCCCGCCTCCTCGTAGTTGCGCACCGCCTGCGTGGACAGGCCGTGCTCGCGCGCCAGGTCGATGGGCCGCAACCACATTTTGAAGGTTCGTCCTCGCTGTCGGGCCGTTTCACGGGGCAATGAGCCGCCGAAGTTTACACCGGGGCTTCAACGATACGGTTGAAGTCATGACGGCAACGATCCGGGACGCCGCCCGTCCCTTCACCGGTGGCGCCCTCACCGCCCTCCTGTCCCCCGCCCCCCGCCTGCTCGGGCTCGGCGAACCCACCCACGGCGTCGAGGCCTTCCCCGAACTGCGCAACGAGCTCTTCCGCCACCTCGTGGAACACGAGGGCTACCGCTCGATCGCCCTTGAGAGCGACTGCCTGGCGGCCCTGGTCGCCGACGCGTACGTCGGCGCCGGCACCGGGACCCTCGACGGGGCGACGGCCCGCGGCTTCAGCCACGGCTTCGGCGCCTCGCCCGCCAACCGCGAGCTGCTGCGCTGGATGCGCGCGTACAACGAGGGGCGTCCCGCCCACGAGCGGCTCCGCTTCTACGGCTGCGACGCGCCCCTGGAGATGACCGGCGCCGCCTCCCCCCGCCAGGCCCTGACGGAGGTCCGCGAGTACCTCGTCGCCCGTCTCGACCTGCCCTGGAGCGGCGCGGACCTCGACGCGCTGCTCGGCCCCGACGAGCGCTGGACGAATCCGGCCGCCCTGATGGATCCGGCCCGGTCCGTCGGCCGTACCCCCGAGGCCGGGCGGCTGCGGCTGATCGCCGACGACCTGGGAGTACTGCTCGACGCGCACGCCCCCGACCTGACGGAGGCCACCTCCCCCGACGCGTTCTGGCGGGCGGCACTGCACGCACGGACCGCCACCGGACTGCTGCGCTACCACGCCGGCCTGGCCGACGCGGCGCCCGGCCGGCTGGGCGCGCTCGTGTCCCTGCGCGACCTGCTGATGGCCGACCACCTCGACGCGATCGTGCGCCGCGAGGCCCGCCGCGGCCCCACCCTCGTCTTCGCCCACAACGGCCACCTCCAGCGCGACCCGAGCCGGATGGAGTTCACCGGCCTGCCGCTGCGCTGGTGGAGCGCGGGCGCCCTGGTCTCCGCCCGCCTCGGCGACCGGTACGCCTTCGCCGCCACCTCCTTCGGCAGCCGCGGCGCCGACGTACCCGGCCCGGACACCCTCGAAGGGCTCCTGTCGGCCCTCCCGTACGACCGCAGCGTCATCGATCCCGGCCGGCTCGCCGCGGCCCTGGACCGGACGCCGCCGCCCCGCGTCCCCGCCGACCACACCTACGCAGCCCTCGATCCGGCCGCCACCGGCCGGGCGGACGCCCTCGTCTTCGTCAGGGAGGTCTGAGGGCGGGGCAGGCGTCAGGCCTCGTACTCGGTGAGGTCGATGCTGTGGAGGACGAGGAGGGCTCCGGACTCCGGGTCGGTCGCGTTGCCGTCCTGCTTCATGCCGAGCTTGCGGACCACGTTCTCGGATTCCTCGTTGCCCGGCCGGTTGACGGCGACGACGCGGTCCAGGCCGCGGTCCTGGAGGGCGAACTCCAGGGTGGCGTGCGCGGCTTCGGAGGCGTAGCCCTGGCCCCAGAACGGCCGGCCCAGCCGCCAGCAGATCCCCACGGCGTGCTCGACCTCGGCGGGACCCTCGGGGACGGTCAGGCCCACGGCGCCGATCAGCTCGCCGGAGGCGAGGAGTTCGACGGCGAAGACGCCGAAGCCCTCGTCGTCCCATTCCTCCTCCCAGCGCTCGATGGCCTCGGCGGTCTCGTCCAGGTCGAGGACGGATCCGTCGTCGATCCAGCGCATCACCTCCGGGTCGGCGTGGATCTCCGACAGGGGGACGAGGTCGTCGTCGCTCCAGCGGCGCAGGATGAGGCGGGGGGTTCGAATCTCGGTCATGCCCTCATCCTGCCGAACGCGGCCGACCAGGGGTAATCGGGTCCACTCCCGCCGTCGGACGGCCGGTCTCAGGAGACGGTGATCGCGTCCAGCTTGGCCCGCAGGTAGGTGTGCGAGTCGACCGGCTCGTGCACCACCCGCCCCAGCGGGGCGGGCAGGGACTCGACCCGGGTGTGCGGGTCGCACTCGTAGAAGTAGACGAGGGAGAGCAGTTCCTCGGCCGGGGCGTGCGCGGGCGGCGGGAGGACCCGGTGGCGGCCCGCCCGCCAGCGGTCGCCGGTCCAGCGGGCCAGCAGGTCGCCGATGTTGACGGTGAGCGCGGCCGGGTCGTACGGGGCGTCCTGCCAGCCCCCGTCGTCGGTGTGGATCTGGAGCCCGCCGGCGCCCGGCTCCCGGTCCAGGACCGTCACCGTGCCGAAGTCGGTGTGCGGGCCGATGCGGAACTGGCCGGGCAGGGGCCGGCCGACGGTGGCGGCGCCCGGGTACCAGTTGACGTTGAACCCCCAGGTGGGGTGGCCCGTGTACCGGGTGAAGTGGTCCTCGGGCAGGGTCAGGGCCACCGCGAGGAGCTCCAGCAGCTCGTCGGACAGGGCCCGCATCGCCGCGAGGTACGCGGTCACCAAGGGTCGCAGTTCCGGTACCTCGGCGGGCCAGGCGTTGGGCCGGAACCACTCGGCGTCCACCGAGGGCACGCCGGTGGGGTCCTCCGCCGCCCAGGACCAGGATTCCTTCAGGTCGGGCGGGGAGGCCGTTCCCTCGGCGTAGCTGTTGGCCTCGGCGCCGGGGCCGAGCCAGCCGCGGCCGCCGACGCTGACGGCGTAGGGCCGCTTAGCCCCCGGCGGCAGCCGGAAGAAGGAGCGGGCCGCTTCCCGGATCCGGGCGGGCAGCGCCGGGTCCACGCCGTGGCCGGTGACCAGCAGGAAGCCGGCGGCCTGGAGGGCCTCGTCGACGCGGGCGGCGGTCCGGGCGCGCGCGGCGGGGTCGCCGGACCGCCACGGTCCGAGGTCGATGACGGGTACCTGGGAGCTCACCATGCGGGACTGCCTTCCGGAAGTGGGGAACCGCCGGCCGGTCGGCCCGGCGGGCGGGGGGGGTGGGGCTCAGGGGCGTTCGAGGCCGCTGCACGGCGGCGCGTAGTCCAGGTAGGGCATGTACGAGGACCACTGCGCGCGCGTGATCCGGGGCCCGGTGCGCGCGCAGGCCCCCGCGAGGGCCCGGTCCAGGTCGGTGTCGGCCAGCCTCAGGGTGGTGTCGAAGCCCCCGGAGGCCAGGGCGGTGCCGTCGGGGCTGAAGGCGACCGAGCCGACTGCGGTGGTGTGGCCGGTCAGGACCGCCAGCGCGGCGGGGCGGCCGCTGCGGGGCAGGCTCCACAGCCGGACGGTGCGGTCGTCGCTCGCCGTGGCCAGGCTGCGGCCGTCGGGGCTGAAGGCCACCGCGCCGACCACGTCGGTGTGCCCTGTGAGGGCGGCGAGCGGGGCGGGGGCGCGCGGGTCGGAGACGTCCCACAGCCGGACCGGGGCGCGGCCGCCGGACGCGGTGGCGAGGGTGTGGCCGTCGGGGGCGAAGGCGACGGAGAACACGGCGGTGTCGTGGCCGGTGACGACGGCAAGCCCGGCGGGCCGGGTCCGGTCGGTGACGTCCGTCAGGCGCACGGTCGTGTCCTCCCCGGCGGTGGCCAGGACGTGCCCGTCCGGGCTGAACGCGACCGCGCGCACGGTGTCGCGGTGGCCGGTGAGCAGCGCGGTCCGCGAGGGCGTGCGCCGGGCGGGATCGGACACGTCCCACAGCCGTACGCCGCCGCCCGCCCCGGCGGTGGCCAGCGCCCGGCCGTCGGGGGCGAAGGCGAGGGCGCGTACGTCACCGCCGTCGGCGGGCAGTTCGGCCGCCACCGCCGGGCGGGCGGGGTCGGCCACGTCCCACAGCCACACGGTGCCGTCGGCGCAGGCGGTGGCCAGGAGGCGGCCGTCCGGCCGGTAGGCCACGGCGCGCAGGTCGTCGTCGTGTCCGGCGAGGGTGGCCACCAGCACGGGCCGGTCGGTGCCGCGGGTGCGCCACAGCCGGGCGGTGTGGTCCCCGCTGGCGGTGGCGAGCTGGCGCCCGTCGGGACGGTAGGCGAGGGCGACGACCTCCTTGTCGTGCGCGGGCAGCGAGGTCATCAGGGTGGACAGGAGGCTGTCGCGGGTCCGGGCGGTGGGCGAGAGGCGGTGGGCGGTCAGGCTCAGCTGGACGGCGAGGCCCGCCTCGGTGGCGGCGACGTCGGTGGCGGTGTCGGCGAGGTTCTGCGCGACGGCGTCGTTGCGCTGGCGGGTGACCTCCCCCTCGGCCCGTACGGCGTTGCCGGTGGCGACGGCGGCCACCACGACGAGCACGGCGAGCGCGCCGACCAGGCAGCGCAGCCTGCGGGTGCGGCGGCGGGCTGCGTGGCCCGCGGCGGCCTCGGCGGCGGTGCTGGCGTCGAGGAACTCCCGTTCCCCGGCGGAGAGTCCGAGGGCGGGCGGGGCGAGGGTCTCGTGGGCCAGGGCGAGCCGGGTGCCGCGCAGCAGCGCGCCGGGGTCGCGTCCGACGCCCTCCCAGGCCCGTACGGCCTCGGCGACCTGGCGGTGGCGGCGCAGCCGTTCGCGGTCGTCGCCGATCCAGCCGCGCAGCCGGGGCCAGGCCCGGATCAGGGCCTCGTGGGTGAGCTCGACCACTCCCTGGTCCAGGGTCAACAGGCGCAGTGCGGCGGCGCGGGCGAGGACGGTCCGGGTGTCAGCGTCCTGGCCGAGTTCCTCGCGCGCGACGGGCCGTTTGGTGTCCTCCGTGCCCTCGCCGAGGGCGATGAGGTGGACGAACACCTGTCGGGCGAGGGTCTGCTGGTGGGCGGAGAGGGAAGCGTGGAGGGCTTCGGCGGACTGGGCGAGGGCCCCTTCGAAGCCGCCCGCGGCGTGGAAGCCGTCCAGGGTGAGGGTCGCGCCGCGGCGCCGCCGCCAGGTCTCCAGCAGGGCGTGCGAGAGCAGGGGCAGTACGCCTACCTGGCCGTGGGCGTGCGCGACGAGGGTGGCCTGGAGGCTGCCCTCGACGGTCAGGCCGGCCCGCCGGGCGGGTTCGACCACGGCGCGTCGCAGTTCGGCGGCGCTCATCGGGCCGACCACGATCTGGGCCTCGTGGAGCACCTCGACGAGTTCGGGGTGGCGGGTGCAGTGCGCGTAGAAGTCGGCGCGCACGCCGAGGACCACGCGGCAGCCCGAGCCGGGGCGCCGGGCGGCCCCGACGAGCGCGGAGACGAACCGGGTGCGTTCGTCGGCGTCGGAGCAGACGGTGAAGACCTCCTCGAACTGGTCGACGATCAGCACCCGTTCGGCCGCGTCGGGCTCCTCGTGGCCGTCGAGGGCCCGCCGGGCCCGGTCGAGGGGGTGGGGTCCGGGGGTGAACACGCTGACGGTGGGGGCGGGGGCGTCGGCGCGCAGCCGGGGCAGCAGTCCGGCGTGCAGGAGGGAGGACTTGCCGGCTCCGGACGCGCCGACGAGGGCCACGACGCGGTGGCGGGTCAGGGCGGTGAAGAGGTCCCCGACGAGGCGTTCGCGGCCGAAGAACAGCCCTGCGTCCTCGGCGCGGAACGCGGCGAGTCCGACGTACGGGAGCCCGTCCGGGCCGCCCTCCCGCGCGGGCCCGCTCGCCCCGGCGGCCTCCGCCGCGTCCCCGGATCCGGCGGGCGCGGCGGATCCGACGGCGAGTTCCACGGCGACGGCGTGCCAGCGGCGCTCCCACTCCCCCGGGTCGCCGCCGCAGGCGCGCACGTAGGACAGGGTCACGTCCAGGCTGGGCAGCCGGCGGCCGGCGGCGGCCCCGGAGAGGGTGGCCACCGAGTAGTGGGCGCGGGCGGACAGGTCGCGGTACGGCGGGGATCCGGCCTCGTGGCGCAGGCGGCGCAGGGCGGTGGCGAACTCCAGCAGAGGCCCGTCCCCGCCGTCCAGCGGACGTTCCTTGCGTGCCATGCGCCGCTCCTTCCACCCCGGCCCCTTTTCTGCGGTCCGGGGTGGATTGTTCAGCAATTGTTTGTTCGCTGCCAGGGCCCCGACGGCGAACAACGGAGGGCGGCTACACCTGGGTCCGGACGGCGGCGGCCGGAATGCGGACGCGTCGGCACCCGGACGGGTGGCCCGCCGGGGCACGGGGGTGACCCGGACGGGTGCCACGGCGGGGACGGCGGACGGCAAGGCCGTGGAACGCACCGGAGAGGAGGACCGGACGGATGGGGCGAGCACGAGGGGGCCCGGTGGCCGCCCTGGCCGCGGCGGTGGCACTGGCGGTACTCACGGGCTGCGGGGCGGGCGGAGGGCCCGCGCGGCCGGCTCCGGGCCCGGCCCCCGGGCCGCGCTCCGCGGCGGCGGCCCCGGAGCCGGACGCCGGTGCGTCCCGGCTGCTGGCGCGGGCCGAGCAGGTCCTGATCAGCCGCTGCATGGCGGAACGCGGGTTCGCGTACGCCGTCACCGAACCCCCGGCGCCGGAGCGGCGCTCCTTCCCGTACGGGGTGGACGACGTGGAGTGGGCCCGGGCCAACGGCTACGGCGGCCGGGCCGCCCGCGAGGACGAGCGGGCCCGGGCGGCCGATCCCAACCAGCGCTGGTTCCACCGGCTGTCGGCGCGCGAGCGGGCGGCCGCCCGTACCGCGCTGATGGGCGCCTCGCCGGTGGGGCTCTCCGCCAGGACCCCCACCGGCATGACCCTCACGGCGAGCACGCAGGGGTGCCTCGCGCAGGCGCAGCGCGCGCTCTACGGGGATCTGGCCGCCTGGTTCCGCGTCAAGGTCGTCACGATGAACCTCCGCCCCGCGCAGGAGGAACGGGTCCGCCGGGACCCGCGGTACGCGGAGGCGGTCGGGCAGTGGGCGGCTTGCATGCGGGCGGCCGGCCGGCCGTACGACTCCCCCGACGCCTCCCGGAGCGCGGCGGCCGCCCTGGCCGGTGACCTACCGGCGGAGCGGGCCGACGCGGCCGAGACCGCCCTGGCGGTCACCGAGGCCACCTGTGCGACCGGCACCCCGCTGAGCCGGGTCTCCAGAGCTCTGGACCACACCTACGGCGACGAAGTCCGCGCGCTCCACCGGGACGAGATCGACCTCAGGCGAAGGCTCCAGAACGACGCGCTCCCCAGGGCGGAGCGCGTCGTGTCACCACCCGACCGAAGCACCGATGCCACGACACGATCCGGAGGATCCCATGCGTAAGTTCCGTACGACCATGCTGGCCTGCGCGCTCGCCCTTCCGCTGCTCGCGCTCCCCACGACCCTCACCACCGCCTCGGCGGCCCCGTCCGACGCCTCCGGCGTGGCGGCCGACGGCAACTACTGGGTCTGGGCGGACACCAACCGGGGCGGCCCGGCCTGCGGCTGGAGCGGCAACGACTCCGACTGGCGCACCTGTGGCGCCGGGAACAACTACGACATGAACGACCGGGCCTCGTCCTGGTGGAACAACGGCTACGCGGGCTCGCTCGGCGACGTCCGGGTCTACGAGAACATCGGCTACGGCGGCGCCTCCACCTGCGCGCCCAACGGCTCCTCGGGCAACATCCCGTGGGAGTGGAACGACCGGATCTCCTCGCACAAGTGGGTCACGAACTGCGGGTTCTGATCCGCTGTCGGAAGACCATCGCGAACGGCCTCCCGGGACCCGAACCCGGGAGGCCTCCCGCGTTCCGTCAGCGTCCGGCCGCGCGCAGGACGTACCGGCCTGCTCCCCGGTGCTCGAACCCGGCCCGGCGGAGCACGGCCCGGGAGGGCTCGTCCGCCCGGTCGACGGTGGCGCGCAGCTCGTGGGCGCCGGGCTGGGTGAAGGCCCAGCGGGCCAGGGCGCGCAGGGCCTCGGTGGCGTGTCCGCGGCCGCGGGCGGAGGGGACCAGGTCACAGCCGGTCTCGGCGCGGCCGGCGGCGTCGGGGGCGGCGTGGAAGCCGATGCCGCCGATCGCGCGGTGATCGCGGGAGCGCACGATGGCGTACGGGCCCCAGCCCGGCCGGTACGCGCCCCGGTCCCGGGCCCGGAGCACCAGCGCGGCGGCGGCGCGCGTCGCTTCGGGGGGTCCGTCGGCCGTCCAGGTGAAGCCGCCGGTGCCGCCGTCGGCCAGGTCCCGTGCGAGCGACGGGGAGATCTCGCAGAGCACGACGCCGGTGCCCACGACCGGGTCCCCGTACCAGCGCCAGGTCCGCTGCCGGGGCATACCCGGGAAGCCGGCCCGGCCGGTGGCCGCCAGCAGGGTCTCCCAGGGGGCGTCCGGCCGGGAGCGCGGCACGTGCGGGAAGAGCCGGTCCAGGACCCGGGCCGCGGCCGGGTCCTCGCCGCGCCAGTGGGTGACGCCGAGTCCGTGGAGGATGTCGTGGGTGTGGAGCAGCAGTTCGGCGGCTCCCATCGCGGCGAAGCCGGCGGGGCCCGCGGAGCCGGCCGGATGCCAGGCCCGGTCGTCGGGGCGGGCGGCCCGGACGGCGGCGGCCAGCAGCAGCCCGCTCGCCCCGACGAGGTCGACCAGGGCGCCGGGCGGGGTGCCGGGGGCGGCGCCGACCGCGAGGGGGAGGTAGGAGCCGGTGACCCGGCCCGCGAGCTGCGCGGCGAATCCGGTCAGGTCCCCGGCCAGGTGGACGGCCGTCTCCCGGCAGCTCCACTCCAGTCCCGCCGCCGGGGCGGACCAGTCCAGGTGCGCGACGGCGCGCAGCGCCCGGACGCCGGCGGACACGGCGGCGCCCAGTCCGCCCGCGGGGTCCTCCCCCGTCACGCCTCCTGCCTCGCCGCGGTGGCGTCGCCGGCCGTGTCCGGGTGCGGGCCGGTGTCCTGTCGGGGGAAGGGGGCGAGGTCCGGTTCGACCCAGCCGGCGCGTGCCCGCGGGGAGTCGAGCGTTCCCGGACGGTAGAAGCGGGTCGGCAGTTCCTTGTCGAGCAGGTGGGGGTGGCGGTCGGCGAAACGGGCGAAGTCGTCCGCGTCCGGTTCGGCCGCGTGGTGGCCCACCAGCTCCACCCAGGCGCGGGTGAGGGTGGCGTGGAACTTCTCGGGCACGCCCGCGCGGACCGTGATGCCGCGGATGCCGTCGCCGATCAGGTCGACCGCGGCGGGGACGCCGAGCCGGCGCACGGCCAGCCAGGTCAGGTGGACGTGCTCGCGATGGCCGAAGCGGCCGGTGGCCTCCTTCACCTCGGCGAACAGCGACGCGAAGTCGGTGGTGGGGGCGGGCGGGACGGGCGTGGGGGTGGTCATGAGGACACCTCGGTGAGAGCGTTCAGGGCGTTGCGCAGGGCGACGAGCGCTTCGTCGGGGAGGCCGGCGAGGGCCCGGCGCTCCAGGCCGGTGACGGCCTGCCGGATCGTGGCGGCGGCGCGCTGTCCGGAGGGGGTGAGTTCGACGAGGACCGCGCGGCGGTCTCCCGGGCGGGTGCCCCGGGTGATGTGGCCGCGGCGTTCCAGGCGGTCGAGCACGCTGGTCAGCGTGGTGGGGCGGGTGCCCGCGGCCGCGCCGAGCTCGGACACGGTACGGGCGCGGCCGTCGGCCAGGTTGGCCAGCGCGTTGATCTCGGAGGGGGTCAGGTCGAGGTCGGCCAGCTCCGCGGCGAGCACCTGGAGGGTGGCGTGGGTGGCCCGCTGGAGCGCGAGGAGCGCGGACCAGTCGGACGGCACAGATTCGGACTTCACGATTCCGGACTATACGATTTCGTAGCAACCGGCGCCGGCCGAGCGTCCCCGGACCCGCCGGATGGGTGCCGCCGGACCGGATGGGCTCAGTCTGGGAGCTCCACACCGCACCGGGAGCAGTAGCGGGCATCGGATTCGGTGGCGAGGCGCCCGCACTCGGGACAGACCCGGTGCAGCAGGCAGGCGGCCTCGCCGCCTTCGGAGCGGAGCCCGGTGGCCGGGGGCGCGGGGGGCGCAGATCGGAAGAGCACACGACT
>NZ_JBGWAB010000113.1:0-28107 GCF_041862025.1 Streptomyces sp. AB3(2024) | reverse complement strand
GGCGCCGGCCGCGGGCGCGCCAGCGGCGCGGGCGCAGGGCGTGGAGCGGCCCGCGGTCACCGGTGCGCCGACGGCGGCCCGGACTCCGCCGACCGTCACCACCTCGCTCTTCGCCCCGCGGGGCTTCTCCCCCGCGGGGGTCCTCGGACGAGATCGTCACCGTCGGGCTGCGGCTGGAGGCCTCGTAACGGCAGGTCGGGCGGTGCGGGCGGCGCGGGCGGTCAGAACCAGCCGAGCCGGGTGACGAGCATGGCCACGACGACCACGAGCGTCCAGCCGAGCACGTGCTCCAGCCAGGAGGAGTCTTCCTTGGGGCCCCCGGTGCCGACGAGGCTGCGGGCGCGGGCGCGGGCCGACAGGGCGGCGGTGTGTGCGGTCATGCCGTCCAATGTGCCAGCGTTCGCGGCATTCGCGGTAGATGACGAGGGTCACCGGTGGCACGCGTCACAGCGCCGGGCCCCGGAGCCCTCCTTCCCGCGGAGGGGTTCCGGGGCCCGGCGGTGTACCGGGTGCCTGCGGTCAGGTGGCGCTGGTGCGCCGGTCTCCGCCCATGGCCATCATGGCCAGGCCGAGGCAGAGGGCCACCGCGCCCGTGATCACGTTGCTGACGATGCTGCGGGTGACGTCCATCGGTCCGGCGATGACCCAGGGCGCCACGATCGTCCAGGCGCCGATCGCCACGGCCGTCCAGGCCATCGCGTGCGTGCGCTCGTACGCCGATCCCAACCCGCCCATGCACAGACAGAAGGCGAGGCCGGCGATCAGGTTGTTGACGGCGAGCGGGCCCAGCAGGCTGAACCCGGCGATCCACGGCGAGGCCGCCAGGTACAGGCCCGTGATCAGGGCCAGCGCCTCCACGGCCTGCGCGGCGGGGGTGCTCGTCACCCGCTCGAACCGAGTCCGCATCTCGGCAAGGTCCGGGTGATGTTCGATGCTCGAATGGGTGGTCATGGTGGGCTGCCTCCTATGAGAAGCCTTATATGGCCCTTATGCCCAGATTCGACCCGTTAAGCCCTGCGGAACGGCGGCATTTTCACAGCACGCCGACCGCCTTCAGAGCGGCGACCCGGTCGCGGCCCGGCGCCGCCGGCCCGTAGAGGTAGCAGATGCCGCCGCTGCCGGAGACCGTCTTCCCCGCGGCGTCGTGGCGCTTGGTGCGGAGCCAGATGTTCTCCCACTCGCGGCGCCGGTAGACCCGGCGGACGGCGGCGTTGTCGGCCGAGTTGGGGTCGTTGGCGATCACGTCCCCGTCGGCGGTGAAGCCGATCACCGTCATGAGGTGGCCGGCCGTGCCGTAGCCCGCGCCGGTCAGTTCCTCCGCGCGGAATGACTGCGACGTGATCACCGGGATGCCGGCCCGGACCAGGGTCTCCAGGTCGGTCAGGGAGCCGAGCCGGGTGACCACCCCCGCCAGGCCCGGGTAGGTGGCGGCGTAGGCGGCGTTGAAGGGCCAGTTGCCGCACCCCTTGTAGGCGGCGTCGTAGGTGGAGCGGGCGGCGTGGCAGACCTGGGGGTCGGCGTACGCGGGATCGACCCAGGACAGGGAGGCCGCACTGGGTTTGCCGCCCCAGAACTCCACGATCATCTGCGAGGACGTGGGGCTGCACCAGGCCTCGCCGCCGTTGTCGTACTCCGGGTACTGGCCCGCGTGGACCTCCTGCGAGTAGCGCGGCACCTTCAGTTCGTGGGCGGCGCCCGAGGGGGTGGAGGCGGGGACCGTGAAGCGGTCGGGGACGTCCGAGGCCATGGCCCCGGCCAGCCGGACCGTGGGGCCCCGGCTCGCGCCGGGCTCGCGGTACAGGGTGACGCGCAGCTGCCAGGCGGCGATGCGCGGTCCGGTGGCGGGGTGGTCCACGGCCAGGGTGTCGGTCCACACGGTGCTGCGGCCGTCGGTCTGGCCGTCGACGGAGGTGCGGCGGACGTCGCCGTCGCCGGAGGCCCAGCGGCCCATCACGTACCAGGGGGTGACGGTGCCGTCGGTGTAGGTGCCGCGCAGTTCGGTCTGGATCCAGGTGCCGGCCGGGGTGTGGGCGTTCCAGGAGGCGATGACCTCGGTGGCGGGGACGGTGGAGCGGTGCACCGGAGAGGTCCAGGTGGCGTGCTCCCAGGCGGCCCGGCGCCCCGTGTGGGGGTCGGTGTACTCGGTGCGGCCCGCCGCGGCGGCGATCTCCAGGCCGGGGCGGGCGCCCGGGGCGGCCGTGGTGCCCCGGTGGGTGCCGGCCTGCCAGTGGCCGTACGCGTACCAGAACCGGTTGTCGACCGGCCGGACCGGGACCGCGCCGCCACCGGACGGAGACCCGGATCCGGGGTCCGGCGCGGCGGCGGCGGGGCCCGTGGGCAGGGTGGCCGCGGTGGCGGCGGCGAGGGCGACGGCCAGGAGGGCGCGGCGCGGGGTGGGTGCGGTCATCTGCGTGGCCCCCAGGGGTCGGAGCGGTGGATCGGCTGGTCCACCCTTCCAGTTCCCGGCCGTGCGGCGGCGAAGCCCCGGGTCCGTGTCGTGGGTGACCCGGGCGCGGGCCGTACGCTGGCCGGGTGGAGCCACAGCAGTCACTTCAATCGCTCGCGCGGGAGCTCGCCGCCCTGCCCGCCTCCCTCGGACCGGTCCGGCTGATCGGGATCGACGGGCACGCCGGCTCCGGCAAGAGCACCTTCGCCGGGCGCCTGGCCGGGGCCCTGGGCGGGGCGCCGGTGCTGCGGCTGGACGACGTGGCCACCCACGAGGAGCCGTTCGGCTGGCCGGGGCGGCTGCGCTCGCAGGTGCTGGAGCCGCTCGCCGCGGGCCGGGCCGCGCACTGGACCCCGTACGACTGGGTGGAACGCCGCTTCGGGCCGCCGCGGGTCCTGGAGCCGGCGCCCGTGCTGCTCGTCGAGGGCGTCGGGGCCGGACGGCGGGCGCTGCGGCCGCACCTGGCGCGGCTGCTGTGGATGGAGACCCCCCGGGAGCAGTCCTGGGGCCGGGGCCGTCAGCGGGACGGGCGCGAACTCTCCGACTTCTGGGACGGGTGGGAGCGCGCGGAGCTCGCGCACTTCTCCGGCGACCCTTCGCGCCCCTTCGCGGACACTCTGGTACGCCAGAGTGGTACGGGATACGAGTGGACTTCCGGGGCCTCTGCGACCTCCGGAACCGGCCCGTCTGTCACCGAACGTGACGAACTCCCCCAGGCCTGAGCGCCCTCGTGCAGCGGCCCGCGCGGGCCTGCTCCGAGCCGCTTGACCGGGCCCCGCGAACGGCCTTACGTTCTGAATGCGCGGTCTGCGAAGGCCGCCGCGGACGCGGAGCCCCCGATTGTTCCCCCGTGATCGGGGGCTCCGCTCTGCCCCGTTCCGGCTCCGGAGAGGCCCGGAGCGCACCGCTCCACCAGCCCTCCTTCACCCTGAGTCACCCCGCGCCCCGGGGGATCACCCACGACCCGTGCCCGCCGCACCCTGGGTAAGGTGCGTCACCGCGGGTACGATGCAGCCCTGATTTCATCGGCGGGGTGGACAACTCACGTGCGCGGCATGGAGTGTTCCGCGCACCACGGGGCTGGCTTGTGGGGGATGTGATGGACTTCGGCATGCCGGGCAGCGCACACGCCCCGGCCGAACTCGCCTGGCTGCGCGGGGTGGACGCCTGCACGATGGGCGCGTACCCGCAGGCCGAGGAGGAGTTCCGGGCGGCCGTCAGGCTCGATCCCGCCATGGCCGACGCCTGGCTGGGCCTGCACGCGCTGCGGGTGGACACGACCAACGCGTTATTGCGGATGTATGCCCACCGCGACCGCTTCGGCGAGCAGCGGGCCCGGCACCGGCGGACCCTCAACTCCTGGTACTGGCTGGGCTGGTGGGTCCAGCCGGTGCTGGAGAGCCGACGGGACCTGCTGCTGGCCCACGCTTCGCACTGGCTGGACGGGCGGCACGTCCCCGAGCTGGACCAGGCGCTCGCCGCCCTGCCGCCGGTGGACACCGACCCGCAGGTCCGGTTCCTGCACGCCTGCCGGGCCTATCTGGTCAAGGACTGGGACCAGCTCGTACGGCAGACCGAGCCGCTGGTGGACGATCCGCTTCTGGGGATCGAGGCGGGCCTCTTCGGCGGGATGGCCCGGGTCCGGCTGGAGATGTACGGGCAGGCGGAGCCGATGCTCTCGGCGGCGCTGATGCGCTGCCGCAGCGAGCAGCCGCAGCGCAAGGAACTGCGGTACTGGCTGGCGCGGGCGCACGAGGGGACGGGGCGCAGCGCGGCGGCCCTGCCGCTGTACCGGGCGGTGCACCGGGTGGACCCGGCGTTCATGGACACGGCGGCCCGGCTGACGGCCATCGCGGACAGCAGCGACCCCGACGACATGGCCGGGTACGCCGGCTACGGCGGGCACAGCGCCGAGGGCTTCGCCGGGCACGGGCTGTCCTCCCTCGGCGGGGACTACACGGCGGTGGCGCTGGGCGGCGGGGGCGGCGGGGGCGGCGGGCCCGTGCAGGACATCGCCGCGGACGGGCAGGTGGATCCGGATCCGCCGACGCCCGGGGAGCCGGTGGACCAGCGGTTCGGCCCGGTCGGCGGGGGCTCGGGGCGGCCGGACGGCGTACGGCACAAGGTGTCCCTGCCCGCGCAGGGTTCCCCGTCGGGGCTGCCGACCGGGCCCGCCGACCCGCATGCGCTGGCCGAGGCGCTGGCCGAGCTGGAGCGGATGGTGGGGCTGGAGCCGGTGAAGCGGCAGGTGAAGGCCCTGTCGGCGCAGCTGCACATGGCCCGGCTGCGGGCGGCCCAGGGGCTGCCGGTACAGCCGCCG
The DNA here is from genome assembly GCF_041862025.1 of Streptomyces sp. AB3(2024). Lineage (NCBI taxonomy): Bacteria > Bacillati > Actinomycetota > Actinomycetes > Kitasatosporales > Streptomycetaceae > Streptomyces > Streptomyces sp. AB3(2024). Next base: position 23,341 of record NZ_JBGWAB010000113.1, on the reverse strand, counting down.
AAGCGGCACTTCGTCTTCTCGGGGCCCTCGGGCACCGGCAAGACCACGGTGGCCCGGATCCTGGGCCGGGTGTTCTACGCGCTCGGGCTGCTGGGCGGCGACCACCTGGTGGAGGCCCAACGGGCCGATCTGGTCGGGGAGTTCCTGGGGCAGACCGCCGTCAAGGCGAACGAGCTGATCGACTCGGCGATCGGCGGGGTGCTGTTCGTGGACGAGGCGTACAGCCTGTCCAACTCGGGCTACAGCAAGGGCGACGCGTACGGGGACGAGGCCCTCCAGGTGCTGCTCAAGCGGGCCGAGGACAACCGGGACCACCTGGTGGTGATCCTGGCCGGCTATCCGGCGGGTATGGACCGGCTGCTGGCCGCCAATCCGGGGCTGTCCTCGCGGTTCACCACCCGGGTGGACTTCCCGAGCTACCGGCCCGCGGAGCTGACCTCGATCGGCGGGGTGCTGGCCGACGCGAACGGGGACCGGTGGGACGAGGAGGCCCTGGAGGAGCTGCGCAGCGTCAGCGGGCACGTGGTGGAGCAGGGCTGGATCGACGAGCTCGGCAACGGGCGGTTCCTGCGGACGCTGTACGAGAAGAGCTGCGCGTACCGGGACCTGCGGCTGGCGGGGTTCGCCGGGGAGCCCTCGCGGGACGACCTGGCGACGCTGCGGCTGGCCGACCTGATGCAGGCGTACGGGGAGGTCCTGTCGGGGCGGGGCCCCGACGGCCCGGGACGGTCCGAGCCCCCGGTGTAGGGGGCCCGGACCGTGCTCCGGACGGTGGTGCGCGCGGGCCGCTAGGCGCTGCGCGCGTAGGCGCGGTGGGCGGGGTCGCGGACCTCGCCCACCAGCTTCTCCAGGACGTCCTCCAGGGCGACCAGGCCCAGGACCCGGCCTGCCGGGTCGGCGACCTGCGCCAGGTGGGTGGCGTCGCGGCGCATGACGCTGAGGGCGTCGTCCAGCGGGAGGGTGGAGCACAGGACTGTCATCCGGCGCCACACCCGCTGCGGGACGGCCCGCTCGCGGTCCTCCAGGTCGAGGACGTCCTTGACGTGGAGGTAGCCCATGAAGGCACCGGTGTCGGAGCGGACCGGGAAGCGCGAGTAGCCGGTGCGCACGGTCAGCTGTTCGATCTGGCGCGGGGTGACGGCCGGTCCGACGGTGACGAGCCGGCCGGGGGCCAGCAGGACGTCGGTGACCGGGCGGCTGCCCAGTTCGAGGGCGTCCTCCAGGCGTTCCTGCTCGACGGGTTCGAGGAGTCCGGCCTGCCGGGAGTCCTCCACGAGCCGGCCGAGCTGGGCGCTGGTGTAGACGGCCTCGACCTCGTCCTTGGGCTCGACCTTGAACAGTCGCAGGACGAGTGCGGCGCAGGCGCCCAGGGCGCTGGTCACCGGCCCGCAGATGCGGGCGAAGGCGACCAGGCCGGGGCTGAACCACAGGGCGGTCCGCTCGGGGGCGGCCATGGCGAGGTTCTTGGGGACCATCTCGCCGATGACCAGGTGCAGGAAGACCACGGCGGCGAGGGCGAAGGCGTACCCGAGGGGGTGGACCAGGCCCTCCGGCACGTGGGCGGCCTCGAAGAGGGGTTCCAGGAGCCGGGCCACGGTGGGCTCGGCGACCGCGCCGAGGGTGAGCGAGCACATGGTGATGCCGAACTGGGCGGCGGCCATCATGCGCGGCAGGTTCTCCAGGCCGTGGAGCACCTGGCGGGCCCGCTTGGAGCCGGCTGCCAGGGGCTCGATCTGGCTGCGGCGTACGGAGACGAGCGCGAACTCGGCGCCGACGAAGAAACCGTTGGCCAGGACGAGGAGCAGGGCGAAGAGGAGCTGGAGGGCGTTCACCGGCGGCCCGCCGGTTCCGGTTCGGCAGGGGCCGGGACGGCTCCGAGCGGGACGGTGCGCACCAGGCGGACGCGTTCGGCCCGGTAGCGGCGGACCTGGCGGACGGACAGCTTCCAGCCGGGCAGCTCCGCGCGGTCCCCGGGGGCGGGGATCCGGCCCAGCAGGTCGGCGACGAGGCCGGCGACGGTCTCGTAGGGCCCCTCGGGGACCTCCAGGCCTATGCGGCGCAGGGTGTGGACGCGGCAGCTGCCGTCGGCCTCCCAGGAGGGGCGGCCGTCCTCGGCGGGCACGGCGGCCAGTTCGGGGCTGCCGTCCTCGGCGAGGTCGTGCTCGTCGCGGACCTCGCCGACGAGTTCCTCCACGATGTCCTCCAGGGTGACCACCCCGGCCGTTCCGCCGTACTCGTCGACGACCACGGCCATGGGCTGTTCGCTGCGCAACCGTTCCAGCAGGGGCTGCACCGGCAGGGAGCCGGGCACCAGCAGCGGGGTCACGCAGATGCGGTTGACGGTGGTGCGGGAGCGTTCCGCCTCGGGCACGGCGAGGGCGTCCTTGAGGTGGACCACGCCGGTGATCTCGTCGATCCGCTCGCGGTAGACCGGGAAGCGGGACAGGCCGGTGGCGCGGGTCAGGTTCAGGACGTCGGCAGCGGTGGCCGTGTGCTGGAGGGCGCTGACCTTCACGCGGGGGGTCATGACGTGCTGGGCGGTGAGTTCGCCCAGCGAGAGGGTCCGTACGAAGAGGTCGGCGGTGTCCTGTTCGAGGGCGCCGGCCTGGGCCGAATGGCGGACCAGGGAGACCAGTTCGCCGGGGGTGCGGGCGGAGGCCATCTCCTCGGCGGGTTCCACGCCGAGCGCCCGCACGAGGCGGTTCGCGACGGCGTTGAGGGTGGCGATGACGGGCCGGAAGGCCCGGGAGAAGACCTGCTGGGGGCCGGCCACGACGCGGGCCACCTGGAGCGGACGGGAGATCGCCCAGTTCTTCGGGACGAGTTCGCCGACGACCATCTGGACGGCGGAGGCGAGCAGCATGCCGAGGACGACGGCCGCGCCGGGGACGGCTCCGCGGGGCAGGCCGGTCGCGGCGAGCGGCCCCGACAGGAGTGCGGCGAGGGCCGGTTCGGCGAGCATGCCGACGACGAGCGAGGTGATGGTGATGCCGAGCTGGGTGCCGGAGAGCTGGAAGGACAGCTCCCGGAGGGCTTCGACGACCGTGCGGGCACGGCGGTCGCCTTCGGCCGCGGCGCGTTCGGCCTCGGGTCTCTCGACCGTGACGAGGCCGAACTCGGCCGCCACGAAGAAACCGTTGGCGAGGATCAGGGCGAAGGCCGCCACGAGCAGGAGTAGCGGGATGGTCATGCCGCCGCCTCCGCGGGGAGGGCGGCGCGGGTACTACCGGACGATCCGTCCATTGCTGGAGGGAGTCACTCCTCTGGTCGAAGGTGCCCACGGGCCACGGGGTCCCGGGGCGGGTGGGAGGGCGCACGTGCGCGCCCCGCCACCAGGGTAGTCATTGAGATCGCGGCCGCAATGGGACGCAGCGAGGGGACCGGGCGGGCTCAGTGGCCGGTGGCGCCGGTTCCCCTGGTCTCGGCGAGGGCGCGCAGGGCGCGGGCGTCGTCGATCGCGCGGGCCCTGGCGATGCCGGGCTGGATGCCGAGGACGGGCAGGCTGCTGCCGTCGCTGAGGTCCAGGAACACCCACGGGTCGCCGGGGCGGAGGTTGACCCGCACGATCTGCGGCCATTCGAGGCGGCGGGTGGTGGTCAGGTTGACCACGGTGACGCCCGTCTCGTCCGCGACCACCTTGGGGCGGCTGAGCAGGACGAGGACGGAGGACATCAGTGCGGCGGTGAAGACGAAGCTGACCCGTTCGCCGGGGCTGAGGCTCTCCAGGAGCAGCGCGATCGCGGTGATCGTGGCGAACATGGCGAGCCCGACGCCCAGCAGCACCGCCCGGGTACGGGTCGGCCGGAAGGTGACCGGCAGGGCGGGCGGGGCGGACGGGGCGGCGGACTCGCTCATGGTGCTGGTGATGCCTTCTGGAGGGGGCGTACGGATCGGGACGGCGTACGGGTCAGAGTCGGCAGGCGTGGATCGAGGTGGTGAGGATCGCACGGGCGCCGAGCTCGTACAGGTCGTCCATGATCCGCTGGGCTTCCTTGGCGGGGACCATGGCGCGGACGGCGACCCAGCCCTCGTTGTGGAGCGGGGAGATCGTCGGCGACTCCAGGCCCGGGGTGAGGGCGACGGCGCGCTCCAGGTGCTCGGCGCGGCAGTCGTAGTCCATCATCACGTAGCTGCGGGCCACGAGGACGCCCTGGAGGCGGCGCAGGAACTGCGCGACCTTGGGCTCGTCGGCGCCCGCGCCGGTGCGGCGGATGACGGTGGCCTCGGACTTGAGGATCGGCTCGCCGATGACCTCCAGGCCCGCGTTGCGCAGGCTGGTGCCGGTCTCGACGACGTCGGCGATGACCTGCGCGACGCCCAGTTCGATGGCGGTCTCGACGGCGCCGTCCAGGTGGACGACGGAGGCGTCGATGCCCTGGTCGGCGAGGTGCTTGGCGACGATGCCCTCGTAGGAGGTGGCGATCGTCATGCCGCCGAAGTCCTCGGGGCCCTTGGCGGTGCCGGGCTTGGTGGCGTAGCGGAAGGTGGACCGGCCGAAGTTCAGCGGCAGGATCTCCTCGGCGTTGGCCCCGGAGTCGAGCAGCAGGTCGCGGCCGGTGATGCCGATGTCGAGCTTGCCCGACGCGACGTAGATCGCGATGTCCTTCGGGCGGAGGTAGAAGAACTCGACCTCGTTGTCGGGGTCGACCGTGACGAGTTCCTTGGACTCCTTGCGCTGGCGGTAGCCGGCCTCATGGAGCATCGCCGACGCCGGTCCGGAGAGTGAACCCTTGTTGGGGACGGCGATGCGCAGCATGGGGCTTCCTTTGGTGCGTGGCGTGGATGCGAAAGGTGTGCGTGGGCGTGCGGGCGCGGGACCCGCGGCGAGGAGCTGCGGCCTAGAGGTGCGCGTAGACGTCGTCGAGGGAGATCCCGCGCGCCACCATCATCACCTGAACGTGGTACAGCAGCTGGGAGATCTCTTCGGCGGCGGCTTCCTTGCCCTCGTACTCGGCGGCCATCCAGACCTCGGCGGCCTCCTCGACGACCTTCTTGCCGATGGCATGGACGCCCTTGCCGACGAGCTCGGCGGTGCGCGAGGTGCTGGGGTCGCCGTTGGCGGCCTTGAGCTGGAGCTCGGTGAAGAGCTCCTCGAAGGTCTTGGGATTGTTCGCCATGATGGTCCTCAGAATAAGGGGTCCCGCGCCGACGCTCAGCGCCAGGGTTCGCTGACGGTCCGCAGGGTCATGGCGGTGGAGACGGCGGCGGTGACCGCTTCGTGCCCCTTGTCCTCGTTCGACCCTTCGAGTCCGGCGCGGTCCAGCGCCTGCTCATCGTTGTCGCAGGTCAGGACGCCGAAGCCCACGGGGACTCCGGTGTCGATCGACACCTGCACCAGGCCTTGGGTGACGCCCTGGCAGACGTAGTCGAAGTGCGGGGTGCCGCCGCGGATGACCACTCCGAGGGCGACGATGGCATCGTAACCGCGACCGGCGAGTACCTTCGCCACGACCGGCAGCTCGAAGCTGCCGGGGACGCGGAGCAGGGTGGGCTCGTCGATGCCCAGCTCGTGCAGGGCCCGCAGGGCTCCGTCGACGAGTCCGTCCATGACCTTCTCGTGCCACTGGGCCGCGATCACGGCCACCCGGAGGTCTCCGCAGTTCTTCACGCTCAGTTCGGGTGCGCCCTTGCCGCTCACAGCTCTGCTCCTCGGTTCTTCGTGGTGGTGGTACGGGTGTGTGGGACGTGGTTACTGGTTGCCGCAGGCGGAGGTGGGGACGGCACCCTCCAGCCAGGGCAGGTCGTGGCCCATCCGGTCGCGCTTGGTGCGCAGGTAGCGCAGGTTGTGCTCGCCCGCCTCGATGGGCATCTGCTCCCGGCCGCTGACGGCGATGCCGTGGCGGACGAGCGCGTCGGACTTGTCGGGGTTGTTGGTCAGCAGCCGGACGCTGCGCACGCCGAGGTCGCGGAGGATCTGGGCGCCGGCCCCGTAGTCGCGGGCGTCGGCGGGCAGGCCGAGTTCCAGGTTGGCGTCCAGGGTGTCGCGACCGCGCTCCTGGAGCTCGTAGGCGCGCAGCTTGGACAGCAGGCCGATGCCCCGGCCCTCGTGGCCGCGCAGGTAGACGACCACGCCGCGGCCCTCGGCCTGGATGCGGGCCATGGCGGCCTGGAGCTGGGGGCCGCAGTCGCAGCGCTGGGACTGGAAGATGTCGCCGGTCAGGCATTCGGAGTGCATCCGGACCAGGACGTCCTCGCCGTCGCCGACCGCACCGTGGACGAGGGCGACGTGCTCGACTCCGTCGACGGTGGAGCGGAAGCCGTACGCGGTGAACTCGCCGGCGGCGGTCGGCAGGCTGACCTCGGCCTCGCGGCGGACGGTCGGCTCGGCGGAGCGGCGGTAGGCGATCAGGTCCTCGATGGAGATGATCGTCAGGCCGTGCTTGCGGGCGAAGGGGATCAGCTCGGGCAGGCGCAGCATGACGCCGTCCTCGCCGGCGATCTCCACGATGGCGCCGGCCGGGCGCAGGCCGGCGAGGCGGGCGAGGTCGACGGCTGCCTCGGTGTGGCCGTTGCGGACCAGCACGCCGCCGGGCTTGGCGCGCAGCGGGAAGATGTGGCCGGGGCGGACGAAGTCGCCGGCCTCGGAGGTTCCGTTCGCCAGCAGGCGCAGGGTGGTGGCGCGGTCGGCTGCGGAGATGCCGGTGGTGACGCCGTGGGCGCCGCTCGCGTCGACGGAGACGGTGAAGGCCGTCTGCATCGACTCGGTGTTGTGCCGGACCATCTGCGGGAGTTCCAGGCGGTCCAGCTCCGGGCCCTCCATGGGCGCGCAGATCAGGCCGCGGCACTCGCTCATCATGAACGCGATGATCTCGGGGGTGGCCTTCTCGGCGGCGATGACGAGGTCGCCCTCGTTCTCGCGGTCCTCGTCGTCGACGACGACCACGGGGCGGCCGGCGGCGATGTCACGGATGGCCTGCTCGACGGGGTCGAGGAGGAAGGTCTCCTGCGGGCCGGATTCGGGGACGTCGGGCACGGGCTTGAGGGGGGTCATGCCGTTGCTCCTTCGAGGGCCGGGGCGGGGGTGGTGCGCGAGCGCTGGTACCAGTCGTAGGCGCCCCAGAGCACGAGGGCTCCGTAGATCACGTAGACGAAGGCGGAGAAGGCGTAGCCGCTGGTGAAGGCGAGGGGGACGCCGACCGCGTCGACGAGCAGCCAGGCGAACCAGAACTCGACGAGTCCCTTGGCCTGGGCGTACATGGCGACGATGGTGCCGACGAAGATGTAGGCGTCCGGCAGCGGGTTCCAGGACATCCACGGGTAGAGGGTGAACAGCCCGGTGACGGCCAGCGTGCCGACGGCGGCGGCGCCGAGGAGCAGGCCGCGCTCGCGCCAGGTGGCGAAGCGGACGGCCAGGGAGGCGTCCTGGGCCCGCCGCTTGCCGCGGCTCCACATCGTCCAGCCCCACAGGGCGACCACCATGACGACGACCTGCTTGCCGGCGTTGCCGGAGAGGTGCCCGGCGGCGAACGCGACGAAGAGGATGGCGCCGGAGAGGAACTGGGTCGGCCAGGTCCATATGGAACGCCGCCAGCCGAGGGCGAGGGCGGCCAGGCCCATGGTGTTGCCGATCGCGTCCGACCAGATGATCTTCTGGCCGAAGGCGGTGAAGGCTTCGGAGTTCAGCCAGGTCAGGGCGCTCACCGGTCCGTTCCCTCCGTGTCGTTCGGGGTCGCTGCCAGGGGGTCCACGCCGGCCGCGAGGAGGCGCTCGACGTACTTCGCGAGGACGTCGACTTCGAGGTTGACCGGCTCGCCGGGCTGCTTGATGCCCAGGGTGGTCAGCGCGAGGGTGGTGGGGATGAGGCTGATGGTGAAGGAGTCGGCGGCGGCCTCGACCACGGTGAGGCTGACGCCGTCCACAGTGATAGAGCCCTTCTCTACGACGTACCTTGAAAGGTTCTCCGGGAGCGCGATCCGGACGAGCTCCCAGTGCTCCGAAGGGGTGCGGGAGAGGATCTCGCCGGTGCCGTCCACATGGCCCTGGACGAGATGGCCGCCGAGGCGTCCGCCGAGGGCCATGGGGCGCTCCAGGTTGACGCGGGAGCCGGCGGTCAGCGCGCCGAGGCTGGAGCGGTTGAGGGTCTCCTGCATGACGTCGGCGGTGAACTCGCCGTCGGCGGTCTCCACGACGGTCAGGCAGACGCCGTTGACGGCGATCGAGTCGCCGTGCTTGGCGTCCTCGGTCACGACGGGGCCGCGCAGGCGGAAGCGGGAGGCTTCGGCGAGCTGCTCGACGGCGGTGACCTCGCCCAGTTCTTCGACGATTCCGGTGAACACTCAGTGCTCCTTGAGGGGCGTGCGGACGGTGGGGACTGCGGTGATGCGGAGATCGGGGCCGACGCGGACGGCCTCGGTGAGGTCGAGGCGCACCGCGTCGGAGATGGTGTCCACGCCGGCGCCGGCGAGGGCGGCGGGGCCCGCGCCGAGGAGGGCCGGGGCGAGGTAGCCGATCACCCGGTCGACGGCTCCGGCCCGCAGGAAGGTGCCCGCGAGGGTGGGGCCGCCTTCCAGGAAGAGGGAGCGCACGCCGCGGGCGTAGAGCCGGCCGAGCAGGTCGTGGACGCCGATGTGGCCGTCGCGCAGCGGCATGCGCAGGACCTCGACGCCGGGCAGGTGCCGGGTGTCGGCGTCCTCGCCGACGACGATCAGGGTGGGTGCGGCGTCGTCGAGGATGCGGGCCGTGGGCAGCACGCCGGCGTGGGTGTCGAGGGCGATCCGCAGGGGCTGGGTCGCGCCCTCGACGCCGCGGACGGCGAGGTGCGGGTCGTCCTCGCGCAGGGTGCCACCGCCGACGAGGACGGCGTCGCACTCGGCGCGCAGCCGGTGGACATCGGCCCGGGACTCGGCGGAGGTGATCCACCGGCTGGTGCCGTCCGCGGCGGCGCTGCGGCCGTCGAGGGTGGCGGCGTACTTCCAGGTGACGTGGGGGCGGCCGAGCCGTACGGAGGTCAGCCAGGCGGCGTTGCCCGCCTCGGCCTCCGCGCGCAGGAGTCCGCCCTCGGCGGTGATCCCCGCCGCGCGGAGGGTGGTGCCACCGCCGCTGGCCTGCGGGTTCGGGTCGGCCACGGCGTAGAGCACGCGGGTGACGCCGGCGGCGATCAGGGCCTGGGCGCAGGGGCCCGTACGGCCGGTGTGGTTGCAGGGTTCGAGGGTGACGTACGCGGTGCCGCCGCGGGCGGCCGGGCCCGCCTGGCGCAGGGCGTGGACCTCGGCGTGCGGGCCGCCGGCCCGTTCGTGCCAGCCCTCGCCGACGACGGCGCCGGAGGGGTCGGTGATCACGCAGCCGACGACCGGGTTGGGGCTGGTGGAGCCGAGGCCGCGGGCGGCGAGCTCGATGGCACGCCGCATGGCGGGCACGTCGGTGCCGGGTACTGCGTTCGCGTCGGCGTGGTTCGCCACCGGGTCCTCCTGCCTCATCGGGCACGGACTCCGGGGCCTGTCGGGATACGACAGATGAAGCGGGTGAGCACACGCGGGTACGCCGAGGCCGGAAACTCGGTCCGTTCGACACGTCTCCGCTGGGGAAACGCCGATGGACCGCCGACGGCGGCGTACCGGTGACTGGCCCGCCGCGCACTGCCTCCCATCCGGACTTTAACCGTCGGTCCAGGAATTTCACCTGGTCAACCGGCCGCTGGATGCGGACGGGTCGCGGACTATACCGCCGGTTCGGAATTACACCGACCCCGGAGTGCGCTGCTACTGGTACTACGGCCAGTGTGCCACGGGGGATCGGGGGCCATGCGGGTGAAGCGCTGTGGCCTGGGTCACAAACAAGCCGTTCTTGAGCGCCACTCTCACGCCACCCGCACCCCGTAGACCGCACGGCTCCGCTTTGGTCCAGACCTATTGACGGGTTGGTCTAGTCCTCTTAACGTTCCCTTCATCTTCCCCGGGGAGCCGGCCTGCCGACGTGCGCACGTCACGGGCCAACCAGCGCCACGTTCCTGCTTGTTGCCGCACGTTGTGTCCTGCCACCCTCCCCTCCCCAGGAGGCACCATGCCGTCCCCCACACGTACGAGAGCCCTGCTCCTGGCATCCGGCGCCGCGATCGCCGGCCTGCTGCTGCCCGCACTGTCGACTACCTTGTCGCACGATGCCTGGGGGTCCCCCCGGACGGAGTCCGGGGGAGAGGGCTGTCGGCCCGACGGTCTCTACAAGACCGCCGGCGTGGACGTCCCGTACTGCTCGGTCTACGACTCCGAAGGCCGCGAGAAGATGGGCGCCGACCACCAGCGTCGCGTCATCGGCTACTTCACCGGCTGGCGTACGGGCAAGGACGGCACCCCCGCCTACCTCGCCAACAACGTCCCGTGGTCCAAGGTCACCCACCTGAACTACGCCTTCGCCCACGTCGGGGCCGACAACAGGATCTCGGTCGGCGCGGACAACGCGAACAACGCCGCCACCGGGATGACCTGGCCCGGCGTCGCCGGCGCGGAAATGGACCCGGCCCTCCCCTACAAGGGCCACTTCAACCTCCTGAACAAATTCAAGAAGCAGTACCCGAACGTCAAGACGCTCATCTCCGTGGGCGGCTGGGCGGAGACCGGCGGATACTTCGGCGACGACGGCAACCGCGTCGCCTCGGGCGGCTTCTACTCGATGGCCACCAACGCCGACGGCTCCGTCAACCAGGCGGGCATCGACACCTTCGCGGACTCCTCGGTGGAGTTCATCCGCAAGTACGGGTTCAACGGCGTCGACATCGACTACGAGTACCCGACCACCATGAAGGACGCGGGCAACCCGCTGGACTGGCAGCTGTCCAACGCCCGCCGGGCCGGCCTCGTCAAGGGCTACGCGGCCCTGATGAAGTCGCTGCGCGAGAGGCTCGACCGCGCGGGCGCCGCCGACGGCAAGCACTACCTGCTCTCCGTCGCCGCCCCCTCCTCCGGCTACCTGCTGCGGGGCATGGAGACCTTCCAGATGCAGCAGTACCTGGACTACGTCAACATCATGTCCTACGACCTGCACGGCGCCTGGAACGAGTACGTCGGCCCCAACGCCTCGCTCTTCGACGACGGCAAGGACGGCGAGCTGGCCGCCGCGGGCGTCTACTCCACCTCCCAGTACGGCGGCACCGGCTACCTGAACACCGACTGGGCCTACCACTACTTCCGCGGGTCGATGCCGTCCGGCCGGATCAACATCGGCCTGCCGTACTACACCCGCGGCTTCAAGAACGTGCAGGGCGGCACGGACGGCCTGTGGGGCAAGGCCCCGGCCACGACCTGCCCGGCCGGCGCGGGCCTGACCAAGTGCGGTGACGGCGCGGTCGGCATCGACAACCTCTGGCACGACCTGGACACCAACGGGGTCGAGTCCCCGGCGGGCTCCAACCCGATGTGGCACGCGAAGAACCTGGAGAAGGGCGTCGTAGGCGACTACGCCACGAAGTACGGCTTCCCCGCGAACACCACGCTGACCGGCACCTACGCCCGCAAGTACGACTCCACCCTGGTGGCGCCGTGGCTGTGGAACGCGCAGAAGAAGGTCTTCCTGTCGACGGAGGACGAGCAGTCCGTCGCCGCCAAGGCCGACTACGTGGTGGACAAGGGCATCGGCGGCACGATGGTGTGGGAGCTGGCGGGCGACTACTCCTACAACGCGGCCAAGGGCCAGTACGAGATGGGCGACACGCTCACCTCCCTGATGTACGACAAGTTCAAGGCGGCCACCCCGTACGGCGCGAAGAAGGCGGGCGCCGCCCTGCCGGCGCGGGCCGTCGACATCAGGACGGAGTTCACCGAGTTCAAGCTGGGCGACTCCAACTACCCGATCACCCCGAAGCTCAAGATCACCAACAACACGAAGAGCACGCTGCCCGGCGGCACGGAGTTCCAGTTCGACTACGGGACCTCGGCCCCGGCCAACGCCTCGGACCAGTCCGGCTTCGGCACCAAGGTGATCTCCACCGGTCACAGCGGGAGCAACGTCGGCGGGCTGAAGGGCGACTTCCAGCGGGTCTCCCTCAAGCTGCCGGCCTGGCAGACGCTGGCCCCCGGCGCCTCGGTCGACCTGGCGTTCAACTACTACCTGCCGGTGTCCACCCCCTCCAACTGGACGGTGAACATCTCCGGCACCACGTACGCCCTGGCCGGTGACCTGGCGCGCGGCACGACGGTCGTGGAACCGGGCACCACCACGCCCCCGACCACCCCGCCGACGACGCCTCCCACCACCCCGCCGACCACTCCCCCGACGACGCCGCCCACGACGCCGCCGACCACTCCTCCGGGCGGGACCTGCACGAGCCCGGGGTACGTGGCGGGCACGGTCTACAACAGCGGCAGCCTCGTCTCCCACAAGGGCCACACCTGGAAGGCCCAGTGGTGGACCCAGAACGAGGAGCCCGGCACCACCGGCGACTGGGGCGTCTGGAAGGACCAGGGAGCCTGCTGATCCCCCCGCGTGACACATGAGGACCCGGTGGCCCGGCGGCCACCGGGTCCTCCCGCGTTCCGGCGTCTCCCCCGGCGCGGGGTGTCACGTTCCGGCGGGCCGGACTGTCCCCTGGGGGAGAGCACTCCCGACGGGAAGGACCCGCACACCATGAGCACGATCGTCGTCACCGGAGGCACCGGCACCCTGGGCGCCCCGCTCGCCGCCCGGCTACGGGAACGGGGCCACGAGGTCCGGGTCCTGAGCCGGCACTCGGAGCACTTCCCGGTCGACCTGCGCGACGGCCGGGGGCTGGACGCGGCCCTGGCGGGCGCGGAGGTGGTCGTGCACTGCGCGAGCAGCCCGCGCGGGGGCGACGAGGCGGCCGCCCGGCACCTGATCGGGGCGGTCCGCCGGGCCGGGACCGTCCGCAACCTCGTGTACATCTCGATCGTGGGGGTGGACGTGGTCCCGTTCGGCTACTACCGGACCAAACTGGCGGTGGAACGGCTGCTGGAGGGGTCCGGCCTGGGCGTCACGATCCTGCGCACCACCCAGTTCCACGACCTGGTGGCCGAGGTGGTCGCCACCGCCGCGAAGCTGCCGGTGGTGCTGCTGCCCCGGGGCGTACGGGTGCAGCCGATCGCCGTCGGGGAGGTCGCGGACCGGCTGGCGGAGCTCGCGACGCCGCAGCCCTCGGGCCGGGTCCCGGACATGGGCGGCCCCGAGGTCCGCACCCTGACGGACTGGGCCCGGAGCTACCTCGCGGCGACGGGGAGCCGGCGGCGGGTGGTCGGCGTCCGGCTCGCGGGCCGGACGTACGCCGCCTTCCTGCGCGGTGGACACCTGGCCCCGGCCCGCGCCGTGGGCCGCGGCACGTTCGCGCAGTTCCTGGAACGACGCACGGCCGCCCGGGACTGAGGGCCCCGGGGAGGCGGCGAACGGCTCCGCCGGTCCTCCGTCCGTGGGAAGCGGGGCCCGCCCCGGGGACCGGATCAGTGTCCGGCCGGGCGTCTACCGGGAGCAGGTGGTGATCGGCAAGGACGTGTCGATCACCGGTTCGGGCGCCGGGAAAACGACGATCCTGGCTCCGCGGACCCTGGTCCCCGGCGAGGACGGCGGTACGTCGATCGTGGAGGTCCACGGCGGCGCGTCCGTCGCCCTGTCCCGGCTCGCCGTCAACGGGCCGGGCTCCGGGACCTGCGACGACGGCGCGCTCGGCTCCGGCATCCGGGTTCTGGGCGGTGCCCGGCTCGACCTCGGCCACGCCCGCGTCAGCCACATCACCGACACGCCCGCGGCGGCCTGCGCCCACAGCGCGGTGGCCGTATTCGTGGGGGACCTGCCGACCGGGACGGGCTCGGTGACGATCCACGACACCGAGATCTCCGACTACCAGGGCTCGGCCGTCACCGTCCTCAACGAGGGTTCGAGCGCCACGGTCACCGACAGCACCGTCACCGGACACCCCCGCCTGTCGACCGACGGGATCGGGTTCGTCGCCGGTGCGGCCGGGCGCGTCACCCGGAACACCATCAGCGGCAACGACTGCCGGGAACCGGACCCGTTCTGCGGCCCGGACTTCTTCGGCGAGACCCAGCATGCGGGCTCGTCACCACGACGCCGGGCACGGTGGTCGAGCACAACCGGCTCGTGGGCAACCACATCGGGATCTACGCCGTCGGCAGATCGGACACCGTCGGGCACAACGACATCACGCGGAGTTCGTACTTCGGCACGGCCCTGCAGGACGGCTCCTTCACGGTCCGCGGCGGCCGGATCGAGGGCGGTGCCGGGGGCGTCGCGGTGGTCGCCGCTTCGGCCGACACGAAGGCCGTGCTCGACGGGGTGCGCATCGGGCGGACGTCCGGGGCGCCGGTCCGCACCTTCGAGTGCTGCGGCTTCACCGCCACGGTCGCCGTGCGGCCGTAGCGGGGTCGGGGCCGTGCCCCGTCAGGGGCCGAAGAGGACCGACTGGGCCGCTTCGCGGGCGGCCAGGCGGGCGCCCTCCAGGACGGCCGGGTCGCCGAGGGCGGTGGCGCGGACCTCGGTCGGTACGGGGGTGAGGGTGGTGAGGCGGCGCTCGACGCGGGCGGCCAGGGCCTCGCCGCCGGCGTGGCCGAGTCCGCCACCGAGGACCACGCAGCCGGGGTCGAGGATCGCGGCGACGGCCGCCGCCCCGAGGGCGAGCCGCTCCGCGAGCGCGTCCAGGAAGGCCTCCCCGGCGGCCCCGGCGGCGGCCTCCTCGACCGGCCCCCGGAAGCCGTGCTCCCGCGCGAGCGCGCCGACCGCCGACCGGCCCGCCAGGGTGTGGAAGCCGCCGGTGCATCCGGTGGCGGAGGGCAGCCCGGCCGTTCCGGGGACCGGGAGGAAGCCGATCTCACCGGCCCCGCCGGAGGCCCCCCGGCGCAGCCGCCCGTCGAGGACCACGGCGGCGCCCACGCCGTCGCCGAGCCACAGCAGGACGAAGGAGTCCAGATCCCGGGCGGCGCCGGCGCGCTGCTCGGCCAGGGCCGCCAGGTTGGTCTCGTTCTCCACCACCACCGTGGCCGGCAGCCGCCGCCGCAGGGCGGCGACCAGGTCCCGGTGCCAGACGGGCAGGGCGCCGGTGCCGCGCAGCTCGCCGCCGCCCGGGGCGACCAGGCCGGGGGCGCCCACGACCACGGTGTGCAGGGCCCCGGCGCCCGTCCGCGCGGTCAGGGCCTCCAGCCGGTCCACGGCCTCCTCCACCGCGTCGACGGGCAGCGCGGTCCGGCCGAGCGGGCGGCCCAGCAGGTCGGTGACCACGGCGGTCGCGCTGTCGGTCCGTACGTCCAGGGCTGCGAGGTGGGCCCGGCGGGCGACGATCCCGTAGAGGCGGGCGTTGGGGCCGCGGCGCTGTTCGCCGGACTCCCCCACGACCTCGATCAGCCCGGCCTCGGTGAGCCGTTCGACGAGGTCGGCCACGGAGGGGCGGGACAGCCCGGTGAGCTCCTTGAGCCGGCTCGCCGTCAGCGGGCCCTCCTCCTGCAGGAGTCCGAGCGCGAGGCGGTCGTTGATGGCCCGGGCGGTGCTCGGGGAGGCGGGGGACTTGGCGGCGGCCGGAGTCTTGGCGGCGGGGGTCAGCACCTTTGCAGGGGTCACGGCGCCCATCTTAGGGAGGCGGAACCATTAACCATCAGGAAGGGTCCCTGATAGTTTACGCCGCATGACACGGCCCACGACCGGGGACCCCGGCCTCAGCCCGGCGCGCCTGCGCCATGCCCGCTTCGCCATCGCCGCGGTCTTCTGCGCCCACGGCGCCGTCACCGGATCCTTCGCCACCCGCATCCCCTGGATCCAGCAGCACGCCGGGCTCAGCGCGGGCACCCTGGGCCTGGCCCTCGCCTTCCCCGCGCTCGGCGCGGCCCTCGCGATGCCGCTGGCCGGCCGGATCAACCACCGGTTCGGCGCCCGCAACGCCCTGCGCGGCCTGCTGGCGCTGTGGACCCTGTCCCTGATCCTGCCGAGCCTGGCCCCGGACCTCGCCGTGCTGTGCTGCGCGCTGTTCGTCTACGGAGCCACCTCGGGCATGGCGGACGTCGCCATGAACGCGCTCGGCGTGGAGACCGAGAACCGTCTCGGCCGTTCGATCATGTCCTCGCTGCACGGCATGTGGAGCGTGGGCGCCCTGCTCGGCTCGGCGGCCGGGACGATCGCGGCGCACGCGGGGGCCGACGCCCGGCTGCACCACCTGATCGCGGCGCTCACCCTGACCGCGGCCGGGCTGCTGGCCGTACGGGGCGTGCTGGACCTGCGCGGCGACGAGGGCGCGCGGGCTCCCGCGCACTTCGCGCTGCCCCCGAGGTCCGCTCTGCCGATCGGCCTCGTCGGGTTCTGCGCGGTCTTCGCCGAGGGCGCGAGCCTGGACTGGTCGGGGGTGTACCTGCGGGACGTGCTGCACACCGACGCGGGCCTGGCCGCCGCCTCGACCACCGCGTTCGCGCTGACCATGGCCCTGGCCCGGCTGGCCGGGGACCGGGTGGTGGACCGGTTCGGAGCGGTGCGCACGGTCCGGGCGGGCGGCGCCCTGGCCACCGCGGGCGGGCTGCTGGTGGTGACGGTCCGCCATCCGGCGGCGGCCCTGGGCGGCTTCGGGCTGATCGGGCTCGGCATCGCGGTGGTGGTGCCCCTGGCGTTCGCGGCGGCGGCGCGCAGCGGGCCGGCCCCGGCGCAGGCCATCGCGGGGGTCGCGACGATCACGTACACCTCGGGGCTGATCGCGCCGTCGGCGATCGGCGCGGTGGCGGACGCGACCTCGCTCGTGGTCTCCTTCGCACTGGTCACGCTGCTCGCGTTCGCCCTGATCGCGGGCGCGGCCGTACTGCGTGGCAGGGGGGCGCCGGGGGCGGCCGGAGCAGAGAACCAGGACGAACCCGCCCCTATGCGGCCTTAATATAACGGCTGGTCGTCACGTCGTACCGGCGTGTCGGCCGCGTTGTTTGACGACCCGGTGGAACGGAAGTGGTGGGACATGGGCTTCGGCGTGCGCTGGACCCTGCACGGAGACGGGCGGACCCCCGCCCCCGGCGCGGTGGTGCGGCCGGACGAGCGGCTGTCGTGGCCGCGGACCGCCGGGCTCGGCGCCCAGCACGTCGTGGCGATGTTCGGCGCCAGTTTCGTCGCGCCGGTCCTCATGGGCCTGAACCCGAACC
The DNA here is from genome assembly GCF_041862025.1 of Streptomyces sp. AB3(2024). Taxonomy (NCBI): domain Bacteria; kingdom Bacillati; phylum Actinomycetota; class Actinomycetes; order Kitasatosporales; family Streptomycetaceae; genus Streptomyces; species Streptomyces sp. AB3(2024). The sequence continues at coordinate 6,284 of NZ_JBGWAB010000113.1, read as the reverse complement.
TGGCGATCATGATGTCGGGCATCGCGACCGTCATCTTCCTGCTCGCCACGCGCGGCCGGGTGCCCTCCTACCTGGGCTGCTCACTCTCCTTCGTCGGCGTCGCCGCGGCGATCCGGGCGGGCGGCGGCGACAGCGCGGTCGTCACGGGCGCGGTGTTCGTGGTCGGCGTGGCGCTGTTCCTGGCGGGTCTGGCCGTCCAGCGGTTCGGCGCGCGGATCATCCACGCGGCGATGCCGCCGGTGGTGACGGGCGCGGTCGTGATGCTGATCGGCTTCAACCTGGCTCCGGTGACGGCCTCGACGTACTGGCCGCAGGACCAGTGGACCGCACTGTTGACCATGCTGTTCACGGGCATGGCCGTGGTCTGCCTGCCCGGGTTCTGGTCGCGCATCGCGATCTTCCTGGGCCTGGTCTTCGGGTACGCGATCTCCTGGATCTTCGACCTGGTCTTCGGCATGATCCACTCGACGACGGGCGGCCCCGAGGCGGTGGACCACTGGCGCCTCGACCTCTCCGGCGTCTCCCAGGCCCCCTGGATCGGCCTCCCGTCCTTCCACGCCCCGCAGTTCGAGTGGTCGGCGATCCTCATCGCGCTGCCGGTGGTGATCGCGCTCATCGCGGAGAACGCCGGTCACATCAAGGCAGTCGGCGAGATGACCGGCGACCCGCTCGACGACAAGCTCGGCACCGCCATCGCCGCCGACGGCGCCGCGTCCATGCTCTCCACGGCGGTCGGCGGCCCCCCGAACACCACGTACTCCGAGAACATCGGCGTCATGGCCGCCACCCGCGTCTACTCCACGGCGGCCTACTGGGCGGCGGCCGGCTTCGCCCTGCTCTTCGGCCTGTGCCCCAAGTTCGGCGCGGTCGTCGCCGCGATCCCGGGCGGGGTGCTCGGCGGCATCACCGTCATCCTCTACGGCATGATCGGCCTGCTCGGCGCACAGATCTGGATCAACGGCGGGGTGGACCTGCGCAACCCGCTGAACCTGGTGCCGGCCGCGGCGGGCATCATCATCGGCATCGGCGGCGTCAAGCTGCAGTTCACCGACACCTTCGAGCTCGGCGGCATCGCGCTCGGCACCATCGTGGTGATCACCGGCTACCACGCGCTGCGCTACTTCGCCCCGGCGCACCTCAAGCAGCAGGAGCCCCTCCTCGACTCGGGCACCTCCGACTACGACGACGGCCGGGACGGTCCGGACACGCCGCGTTGACGCCCGCTTCGCCCGAACCGGCGAAGCGTACGGCCAAGTTCCCCGCGCGCGGCGTCCCGGCTGCGACGCTGCCCGGCATGGAAGCGGTACTCGCGCGGATGCGCGCCCTCGACGAACGGCTCCCCGCGCAGGACGGCGTGGCCGTCTTCAACCGGGTGTACCTGACGGTCACGCAAGCCCTGCACCACCGGATCGGCCACGGCGGTTTCCCCGCGCCCCGCCGGGCGGAGACGCTCGGCGTGCGGTTCGCGGAGCGGTACCTGACGGCGGTGGAGACGGACGGGCGGGCACCGGCCTGCTGGCGCCCGCTGCTCCAGTACCGCCGCCACCCGGGAGTGCGGCCGCTGCAGCACGCGCTGGCCGGGATCAACGCCCACATCGGGCACGACCTGGCTCTGGCGGTGGTCTCCTCCTGCCACTCCCTGGGCTGCCCGCCCGCGGCCCTCGAAGCCGACTTCCACCGGGTCGGCGAGACCCTGGTCTCGCTGGAGGAACGCATCCGGGAGGACCTGATGCCGGGCCCGGACCTGCTGGAGGTCGCCGACCCGCTGACGCACCTGATCGGCTCCTGGAGCCTGGAGCGCGCGCGGGCCGGGGCCTGGGCGGCGGCCCGCCTGCTGTGGGCCCTGCGGCACGCCCCCGACCTGGCCGAGGAGTTCACCGATTCCCTCGACTCCGGCGTCGGCCTGGTCGGCCGCTGCCTGCTCACCCCCTCGCCACTGAAACCCCGTGCGACCGGGGCGTACGCCCCCTAGCCTCGGCGGATGACCAGCTTCGCGACGCACCGGCTCCGGGTGCACGACGCCACCCGCCCGCCGTACCGGAGGCTGTCGGCGCTGCGCACCTGTCTGACGGAGTTCGCCCCGTACGGCTTCTACCCCACCTACCACCACCTGTGCCGCAGCGCGGGGATCCCGCGCGACCTGGACGAGGACCCCGGGTCGCTGGTGCGGGCGGTGGAGGAGCTCGACGAGGCGCGGCGGCTGTGGCTGGCGGAGCTCGCCGGCTGGCAGGTCGGGCGGCGGGCGCAGAAGCGGGCCGGGGTGCGGCGGGCGGACCCGCCGCAGCCGTCGCAGTGGCTGTTCTGGCCGGACCCGGAGTTTCACCCCGCCGGGCGGCTCGTCGACGTGATGCCCTCGGTGATGCGCGGGCGGTGGGACCTCGAAGGCCACCAGGGCCGGGACGGCGCGTGCCCCGTGTGCGGGGCCGGCCGGGGAACGGTGGAGTGGGACGGGGACGGGTACGGGAGGTACACCCTGTGCGCGGGGTGCGGCCTCGGGCTGGGTCGCAGGCCGCCCGAACTGCCGGACGTGCGGGAGCGCGTCGAGGTGCGCTCCGCCTTCCGTCTGCGCCTGCACCTGATCTGGACGCGCGCCCTGGAGGACCGGCGGCGGACATGAGAACGGGCCGCCGCCGCGCTCGTGCGCGGGGGCGGCCCGTGGTCGTGGTTCCCGGGGAATCAGTCCTCGGGGAGTTCGACCGGGGCGATCTCGTCGTAGACGTCGCCGGGGCCGGGGTTGCTCCCGTCGGTGGAGCCGCCCAGGTGGTGCATGACGCCCCAGACCGCGTTGAGGGCGGTCTGGACGGCGCCCTCGGCCCAGCCGGCCGTCCAGGAGATGTCGTCGCCCGCGAGGAAGATGCCGCGCTTGTCCTCGGGGAGGCGGTCCTGCATGAAGTGGGTGAACAGGCGCCGCTGGTAGCGGTAGTGGCCCGGCAGGTTCGCCTTGAACGCGCCCATGAAGTAGGGCTCGTTCTCCCAGGACACGGTCACCGGGTTGCCGATGATGTGGCGGCGGATGTCGACCTTGGGGTAGATCTCGCCGAGGGACTTCAGCATGACCTCCATCCGCTCGTTCGCGGACAGCGGCAGCCACTTGAGGCTGTCGTCGCACCAGGTGTACGAGAGGCAGATGACGGCCGGCGCGTCCGGGCCGTTGTCCAGGAGGTACGTGCCGCGCGTCATGCGGTCCGTCAGGGTCATCGACATGACGTCGCGACCCGTCTCCTCGTCCTTGTCCAGCCAGAACGGCCGGTCGACGGGGATGAAGAGCTTGCTGGACTCCATGTAGTGGGTGCGCTCGATCGCCGTCCAGTGGTCGATCGGGAACAGCGTGTCATCGCACTCGATCTTGGACAGGAGCATCCAGGACTGGGCGGTGAAGATCGCGGCGCGGTACGTGCGGATGTCGCCGGACGCGTCGGTGACCGTGATGCGGTTGCCGGCGGTGCGGTGCAGGCGGGTCACCGCCGGGCGCGGGGCGCCCTCGTGCAGGGAGGACAGGGACGTGCCCTGGGCCCAGTGCAGGATCTTCTCGGGCTCGCGCTCCCACAGGCGCATCGGCAGCTGCTGCGATCCGCCGACGATGCCGCGGTGGTGGTCGTCCGCCTCGGTGTAGACGACGCGCAGGATCTCCAGGATGGAGTTCGGGAAGTCGGTGTCCCAGCCGCCGGTGCCGAAGCCGACCTGGCCGAAGATCTCGCGCTTGCGGAAGGACTGGAAGGCCTCGGACTTGCAGAGGAAGCCGTAGAAGGTCTCGTCGTCGAGCTTCTCGACGAGCTTCGCCCAGATCTCGCGGATGCGCGGGACGTCCCGCTCGCGCATCGCGGTGTTCATGTCGGAGAAGTCCGCGCCCTCGTCCAGGCAGGCGTTCCACGCGGCGGACACGTCGCGGTAGACCTGCGGGAGGTCGGCGATGGTCTCGGCGTAGTGGGTCTCGCCCTTGAGGTCGACGACCGTGGAGGGGGTGGACTCGGCGAGCGGGTTCGGGAAGGGCTCCGTGACCAGGCCGACGAGGTCGATGTAGTGCTGGAGGGCGGTGGAGGACGGCGGGAAGCGCATGGCGCCCATCTCCGCGGTCAGACCCTCGGTGCCCGCGCCCTCGAAGCCGACGGTGCGCAGCCGGCCGCCGATCTGGTCGGCCTCGTAGACGACGGGCTTGAGGCCCATCTTCATCAGCTCGTAGGCGGAGATGATGCCGGACAGACCGCCGCCGATCACGGCGACCTCGGTGCCGTGCTCGGTCGCCGGTATCTGACCGAGGCCCGCCGGGTGGGCGAGGAAGTCGTCGTACGCGTACGGGAAGTCCGGCCCGAACATGGTGATCGGGGGCTGACCGTCGCTGTGCGGGACGGCGGTGGTGGGCACCGTGGACGTCATGGGGGTACGTCTCCTTGCGGGGTGGGGCAGGGGGCGGCGGGGCTGGCGGCGGGGCGGGCTCAGACGAGGGAGGCGTAGAGCCCGGGGCGGCGGTCGCGCAGGTACGGGTTGGTCTCGCGCGAGGCCTTGAGGAGCTCGGGGTCGGCCTCGCCGAACACCATCTCCTCGCCGCGCCCGGCCCGGGTGCGGGTGACCCCGTCGGGACTGGCGAGGCAGCTGAGGCCGACGAACTCGAACTCGCCCTCGGGGCCGGTCCGGTTGACGTACGCGATGTACATCTGGTTCTCGAAGGCGCGGACGGGCACCAGCTGCTCGGCCACGAACTGGAACGGGTGCATCTGGGCGGTCGGGACCAGGAGGAGGTCGGTCCCGGCCAGCCCGTGGGCCCGTACGTTCTCGGGGAACTCCACGTCGTAGCAGATCATGATGCCGATGCGCAGGCCGTTCAGGTCCGCCTGGACGACGGGGGTGTCGCCGGGGGTGAAGGCGTCCTGCTCGAAGCAGCCGAAGAGGTGGGTCTTGCGGTAGTTGGCGAGCGCGGTCCCGTCGGGGCCGATGAGCTGCGCCGAGTTGAAGACCGCCTCGCCCGCCTTCTCGGGGTAGCCGTACAGGACGGCGATCCCGTGGCGGCGGGCGATCTCGCCGATGGCGACGGCGGACGGGCCGTCGGCCGCTTCGGCGAGGCCGGGGACGTCCTGGAGGTCCAGCGCGTAGCCGGTCAGGAACATCTCCGAGGTCACGAGGAGCCCGGCCCCGCCCTGTGCGGCGCGCGCCGCGGCCTCGTCGAGCCGCTTCAGGTTCTCGGCGGTGTCGCCGAGCCGTCCGGAGCTCTGGAGGAGTGCGGTGCGCAGCGGGGGCATGGGCGTACCTCTGTGACAGGTGGGGTGGGGGTCGTAAAACGGTACGTTCGGGCGTTCGATCGGGACAAGCCGTGAGCGTTGCGCTGGGCGCATCGATTCGTTGCGCGTTCTGCGGGGTGCGCGGCGATTCGTTGCGCCGGTGCCTCAGGAGGCCGCCCCGAAGGCCGGATGGGCGAGCAGGCGCCGGACGTACGCCCGCAGGTGCGGACCGGCCGCGGGCAGGACGGCGGGGTCCAGCAGGGCCACCCACAGGTCCGCGTCGGCGACGGTCGGGCGGTCCCCCAGGGCGTACGGGCGGACGGCGAGCCGGCGCTCCAGCAGGTCCAGGGCGGCGGACCGCCCGGCGGGCGGAGCGGTCGGGTCGAGCAGGGCGTGGACGGCCGAGGAGAAGGCGGCCGGGGCGGGCGGGGCCAGGTCGGGGCGGCCGGCGAGGCGGACGGCGAGGTCGTCGAGGATGTCGGGGGTGTGGTTGCTGACGACCCGGCCGCTCCAGGTGTCGCACAGGGCGGGAACGGCGAGGGTGCCGTCGTAGTGGTGCCCGGCGGCCTCGTAGGCGCGGCGCAGGGCGGCGTACGAGGCGGGCCCGGCGAGCACGGTGGTCCCGACGGAGTCGGCGAGGCCGAGCAGGGCGACGGCGGTGCGGACGCGCCGGGAGCGCGGACAGCCTTCGGCGAGGTACAGGTGGTACCGGTGCGGCACCGGGAGGAACCCGGCCCCGATCCGGCCGCGGGGAGCGGGGACGGGGGCGGTACGGGGCAGGACGGTCGGAACCACGGTGACTGGCCCTCCGGGGGTGTGGACGATGGCGGACGGTTCCCCTGGCCGGGGGGATGGGTGGATCCGGGGCGGCGCCCCCGCCCGGCCGGGCGGAGACCCCCTGAACGACGTTCCGACCGGTCGGCCCCTGTCGCGGACGGCCACCGACCGTACGGTGGTCCACCGAAGCCCCAGCGGACCAGGGGGTGTTCCCGGCGCTGGGGCGGTTCGGTGCGCTTCGGTGGAGTTCGGCGCGTTCGGTGTGTGAGGAAGCCCACGGGCTCCCGTCAGCTC